>NZ_JBEXEV010000004.1:104964-328295 GCF_040606435.1 Micromonospora sp. NPDC005413 | reverse complement strand
CCGCCCAGTCCTCCACGTTCAGCACCTCCCGATGCTTCAGGAGGTGGTCCCGATTCAGCCGGAACCACGTGGTCAGTTTTCAGGCGGAGCCGACAGGGAGATCCGCTTCAGCGCTTGGCCTCGGTCTGTTACGCGTCAGCCCACCGTGCCTATGCGTGAGCACTTGCTCAGAGCATCGCGCTCCCAGTCGCTTCCTACGAGAGCGACGGGGTAGCTGACCCCTCTGCCTTGCTTGTCATCGGTCTCGACTGACAACCCTAGCGGGAGCGGCTCTCGCTGGAGGCGTGCGACCGAGCACTCGAACCACAGCTCGACCGCGAGCTGACCGGTGATGCCAGGGGGTAACAGCCGGGGCGATCCGATGCTGTGTATAACGACGCCCGGCCTCTCTGCATGAACCCCACGAACGGTGATCGGCCCGGGGCCGGCGTTGGCCAACGCCAAATACCCGGACAGTCGGACGGATCCCTCGGAGGCCGCGCTTCCAGAGTCGGCCGATGGAGGGAAGGCCACGAATGCGACCACGGCGTTCCGCTCCCGCTGATCACGCGAGTCTCGCAGTTGGCTGACACCGAAGCCGCCAAGCACAACGCCGACCACGAAGGCGGCGACGAGCCGCAGGGTCATCTTCCGTCTGACCACGAGGCGGTCATGGGCGGTGGTACCCGACTCCACCGACTGGTGATTGTGCTCATTCAGGTCGATCACTGCATGCTCCGCAACATGGACGTCAGCCTAGGGTCTCTTCACAGCAGGTCGCCCGGCCATCAACCTCGCCAGCAACGGGCCAAGCATGCTCGACCGGATGTGGCAGTTGCGGGGCAATGTCACGGCGTACGACGCGGCTTACGTCGCGGCGGCGGAGTTGATGGCCTGCCCACTCGTGACCGGTGATGGTCGGCTCGCCAAGGCCAGCGGCGTCCGCTGCGAAATCCGACTGCTCGCGCCGGCCTGACGGCGGCCGTCCATAGATCGTCGGCCTCGTGCGTTTGAGCCGGCCATGGTGAGTGGAGGCTCCCTACGTGGTTAGCCGGCGGATGGCCAACAAAGCGATGTCGTCGTCCGGATGCTCGGTGTCGAGGGTCGCCATGATGGTCTGACACACGGCATCGACGGGCGCCAGCGGAATGGACGCCATCAGACGGGCGATGCCGGCATCGAGCAGTTCGTTGCGGCGTTCGACGAGCCCGTCGGTGTAGGAGACGAGGATCGCGTCGGGCGGAAAGTCGACGGTGGTCGTGTGCCGCTGCCGGTGGCCGGTGCCGAGCGGGGGATCGATGTACGCCGGAACCATGGTGGTCGGGCCGCCGGGAACGGCCAGGACCGGCTGAGGGTGTCCGGCCAGGGAGATGTGCATGGTGGAGGCATCCGGAGAGATCATCATGTACAACGCGGTGGTCAGGCTGCCGGCCTCGAAGTGAACCACCTTCCGGTCGAGGAGGGTCAGTGTCTCCGCCGGGTCGTCGCAGACCAGGGCGTACGCGCGAAGCGCACTGCGGACCCGTCCCATCACCACCGCGGACTGCAGCCCATGACCCGACACATCACCCATGACCACGCCCAACCAACCGGAGGGAAGGGTGAACACGTCGTACCAGTCGCCGCCGACGCCGGAGGCATGACCCGGCACGTACCGGCCGGCCATCTCAAGGCCGGGCACCTCGGGCAGTTGGGTGGGGATCAGGCTACGTTGCAGAGCCAGTGCGGTGGCCTGGTCCAGTGTGTTCGCGCGGGCCCGGCTGGCCAGGCTGACCCGGTCAGCGGCCAGTTCCAGCAGGCGGACATCGTCGGGGGTGAACCGGCGCGGCGTGAGGGTGCCGACGTGCAGAACGCCGACAAGTTTCCCGTGCGCGATAACCGGCACGCCCAGCAGGGACTGGACACCGGTTTGCAGCAGGACCGGGTTGACCACCGTGTCCGAGGTGACCTGCTCGATGACCACCGGCTGCTGGGTCAGGGCGATTCGGCCGGCGAACCCCCGACCGATCGAGACGCGGAAGCCCTGGCGAACCTCCTCCTCCAGCCCCTTGGCCGCGGTAGCCACCAACTGCCGGGCGCTCACATCGAGCAGGAGGATGGCGACCGTGTCGACCTGCATCAGGTCACGGACCCGGTCGAGTAGTTCGTCGAAGAGGTCAGCGGCATCGAGTCGAGACAGGGCGGAATCGGTCAGCGCCTCAATGCGGCGTAACCGCTGCTCGTCTCCCAGGCTTTCCGCGCGGACCACCCCCGGATCTTAGTTGCCCCTCCGCCACTTCTGCCCTCGCGGCCTGTGAGATGAACCAGGCCACGAGGCCCGGGAAGACGTCAGCAAGACGCACCACCACAGCCGGCAACAGCAGGTGTCGGAAGCATCTACTCAAGGTCGCGAGCGAAAACCGGGCCGGGACCTTCCGGGCGCGATACGGAGTTGTCATGATCCATGGATGGATGAGCAGTCAGGGCCCGTCACCATGCACATCTACTGCAGGGTCGAGGTGATCGTCACGGATCCCGCAGCGGTCATCGATCACGCGGTGGCCGACCTTCGGGCGGCCGAGATCGACTGGTCCACGGAGGAGGACGATCTCGATGCAGCGGTCGAGGAGCTACGGTCGGACCTCGCCAACTCGTTGGCGGGTGTGGCGGCCATCGGCCTGCTCGGCAACGGCATCCCGGGGGTGGAGTTTCGCGGTGGCCTCTGTTGGGCCGAGCAGGGACCGGCCCGGGACCCTTTCCGTGGGGAAGGGCGGTGACGGCAAGGCAAGCGGCACGGCCACCGTTAGGCCCGGCGGTCAGGAGGGTGATGTGAGGGAGGCGGTCTCACCGCGGGCGATGGTGCGTACCTGCTTCACCCAGCCGCGGCGGCGGGCCTCCTCCACGAAGTGCGCCAGCGGGGAGCGGAACACCGGGTAGTCGTCGTAGTGGATCGGCACGGTCAGCTTCGGTCGGATCAGTTCCACCAGGTCGGCGCCCTGCCGGGCATCCATGGTGAGCAGGATCCCGGCGACCTTCGTGCCGCCGAGGTGGATCAGCATCGCGTCGATGTCCGGGTACCGCTCGGGGATGGCGGTGAGTAGCGGCCGATTGAGCGTGTCTCCGGTGACGTAGAGCCGGAACTCGCGCCTCCCGGCGCGCTCCACGTCGATCATCGTGCCCATCACGTCGGGCATCAGCAGGTCCAGGGCACCAGGGCCGTGCTTGCCGGGCATCGAGGTCAGGCGCAGCGTCGTACCGTCGCGGTGCAGCTCCCGGGACGACCAGGTCGGTAGGCCCTGGGCGGCCTGGAAGCCCCAGCGGTGCAGCTTTCGCTCCGCCGCCAGCGTGGTGACGATGGGCAGGCTGCGGTCCAGTTCCCGGCGGGCCACCCGGTCGAAGTGGTCGCCGTGCAGATGGGAGAGGACCACCGCGTCCAGCTCTGGAAGCTGGGCGATCCGCAGCGCGGGGTCCGTGCGTCGGCGCGACCACAAACCCTTGCCCAGGTACGCCCGCTGGCCCCGGTGCAAGAAGTTCGGGTCGGTCAGCAGCGTGAACCCGCCGATTCGCAGCACCGTCGTCGCGGTACCGACGAACGTCACCTGCGGTTGCTCCGCCATTTAGCCCACCTCCTACGGCTGCCGTACCCCAGCGAGCCGTCGGCATGCGCCGGGCGCGGTCCTCAGCCCTTGGAGTCGCTCGCGCCGTCGTCGTCCGCCGCCTTGGTGTCGGGTCGGGCTTGCGGCACGTGTTCCATCAGCTTGGTGAGTGCGCCGTTGGCGAAGGTGGCGCCGAGCGCTGACCCTGCCCCGATGGTCCAGCCGACGGGCCCGAGCGGTGTGCAGCCGAAGAACTGGCTCACTCCTGGCGTCTGCACCACCACCACGAGCACCCCCAGCGATGCTGCCGCGGACGCCAGCACCGCCGGGCTGGTGCCGCCGGCCAGGATGGTCTGCCCGAGTTGGGTGCCGACCAGGGCGACCAGGGCGACCGTTCCGGCCCGCTGACGACGTCCGGTGTATCGGGCCAACGTCCAGCCCGCGGTCGCGCCCAGCGTGGTGGCTGCCGCCCGCAGCCCGATCTCCCTGGTGAGGGATTCTCCGAGCGCCGCGTCCGGGCCCTCCCGGAGCAGCCCGTCGGTGCGGTCCGACGCGGGTGGCCGGACCGCGATGGCCAGTGCTGGCGCCAGGTCGGTGAGCAGATTGACGAGCAGCAGTTGTCGCCCGGTGAGGGCGGAACGGCCGGTCGCCGCGGCGGTGAGCACACTGAACGCGATCTCACCGAGGTTGCCGCCGACCAGGATGCTGAGAGCGTGTCGCACCGACGACCACATCGCCCGCCCCTCGACCAGGGTGGCGATGATGGTCTCCAACCGGTCGTCGGTGACCACCAGGTCAGCGGCTGCCCGCGCCGCCGGGGTGCCCCGTTGGCCGAGGGCGATGCCGACATCGGCCAGCCGGATCGCCGGAGCGTCGTTGGCGCCGTCACCGGTCATCGCCACGGTCCGGCCGCACTTCTGCAACGCCTGGATGATCCGTACCTTGTGCGTCGGGGTGCAGCGGGCCACCACGTCGGTGTTGGCCAACCGCTCGGCGAGCGCCTCGTCGTCCAGTTGGTCGAGCTCGCCTGCGGTGACCACCCGCTGTTCGTCGTGGTCGCTGATGGTGGCGGCGATCGCCTCGGCGGTGGCCGGATGATCACCGGTGATCATGATGGTGTGCACGCCGGCCTGCCGGATCCGGCGTACCGCCGGGGCGGCGCTCTCCCGGACTCCGTCCGCGAGGGCCAGGAAACCCACGAAGGTCAGCCCTCGGACGTCCCCGTCCGTCACCTTCGGGTCGTCCACCTGGCACTCGGCGACGGCCAGGATCCGGTTTCCCGCCCCGGCCCGGTCGGCGAGCATCCGCTCCAACTCCGCGCGTCCGGCGTCGTCCAGCGGCTGGTGACTGCCGTCGGTGCGCCGGGACGAACAGCGCGGCAGCACCGTCTCCGGGGCACCCTTGACGCTCAACAACAGGCGACCGTCGGTTTCCCCGATGCTCGCGTGGTAGCCGCGGGACGGCTCGAACGGCAGCCCGCCGGCAGCCCGCCAGCCGGCGGCGCCGGTCTGCTCCACCACCCCGGCTACTCCGGCACCCCGCCGGACCGCCCGGTCGGTCTGCAACGCCAACTCCTCCGGATCGGCAGCGGCGGGGGTGGCTCGCAGCGCAGCGGCCAGCGTCAACTGGAGTCGGTCGTCCAGCCGGTCCGTCGGGGCGTACCGGTCGCCGGCGCTGTCACCGACCCCGGCGAGCAGCAACTTGCCCTCGGTGAGAGTGCCGGTCTTGTCGAAGCAGAGCACGTCCACCCGGCCCAGCGCCTCGATGGTGCGCGGGTTGCGAACCAACGCGCCGTGCTCGGCCAGCCGCCGGGCGGCGGCCAACTGCGCCGCGCTGACCAGAAACGGCAGCCCCTCCGGCACCGACGCCACGGCGAGGTTCGCGGCGGTCGCCGCCGTCTCGGCCAGCGGTACGCCCCGAAGCAGGCCCGCGCCGGCCACCGCCACCGCTGAGCCGGCGGCCAGCGGGATGGCGGCACTGGTCAACGAGCCGAGCCGAGCTTCCACCCCGCTGGCCGGTGGCGCCTGCCGGACCAGCGCCAGGCTGCGCCCGGCCTCGGTGTCGTTGCCCGTCGCCACCACCACGGCAGTGCCGTACCCGGCGGCGACGGTGGTGCCCTCGTACAGCATGGAGTGTCGGTCGGCGATGGCGGCGGCCACCACCGGTCGGTTGGACTTGGCAACCGGCAGTGACTCGCCGGTCAGCGACGACTCGTCCGCCTCCAGGCTGACCGATTCGAGTACGCGACAGTCGGCGGGCACCGAGTCACCCGGTTCGAGGGCGATGAGGTCCCCGAGGACCAGGTCCTCGGCGGCGACCACCTGCTCGGTGCCGTCCCGACGGACCCGTGCGGTCACCGCCGATCGGGACAGCAGCTCCGCCAGGGACCGTTCCGTGTTGCGTTCGTGCACCGCTCCGATCAGGGCGGACCCACCGACCACGCTGCCCACCAGGGCGGCGTCGACCAGCGAGCCGAACGACGCGGAGAGCACCGCACCGGCGGCCAGCACCGGAGTGAGCGGGTTGGACAACTCGTCCACGAAGGCGCGCAGCAGACCACCACTACCGGGTGCGCCACCGCCGTTGGTTGGGTGGCCGTCGTGTCGGCGCTGCGCCTCCGCGGCGGTCAGACCGTCTGGCGTGGTGCCGAGGTGGTCGAGCACGGTGTTGACGGGCATCAGGTGCCAGGCGGTCGTCACGGGTGCCGGGGTGTCCGACTGGTCGCGCAGCCGGTGGGCCCGCCAGACCCCGTTCGCGAAGGCCAACCCGGCCGCGCCGTTGACCGCGACGAGCGCCCGGAAGGGTAGGTCGGTCGGTGGGGCGGTGAACGCGCCCAGCGCCCCGAGTCCCGTGCCAGCCATGCCCAGCCGGATGTTCTGCTGGGCCGTTCGCCGGGCCACCCCGGTCGCCTCGATCACCAGGGCCACCACCCGTAGGTCGGCACCGACCAGTAGGTGCGCACCCCACGGCGGCGGCTCCTCCGGCGCGGCGAACCCGAGACCACAGTCGGACCCACCGAGCGCCTTGCGGTCCGCGGAAACCAGCATCACCACCGCGCCGTCGCGCTGCAACGCGCGTACCGACTCGTTCAGCCGGTCCCCGCCGGGCAATATCGCGTCGGCGAAGTCGTACCGCTGCTCGTCGCCGCCGGCCACGACCAGCCGCAGCCCGGCCTGTCGGGCGGCGGCCGGCAGGCCGTCGACGCCGGGCGCGGGTTCCGGCTCGACCCGCAACAGTGCGGCGAGACGGTCGCCGTGGGCGAGGCCGAGCAGTTGGCCGCCGGCGGACCGCAGCCGGTCGCCGTCGGGAATGTTCCCCAGGTCGCTCGCGGGCATCTGGTCCAGTGGCCCGAGTCGCCAGCCGTCCGCCGTCCGGGAGGCGGCCGGAGAGTCCGGGTCGAACAGCGCGAAGGCCCGCTCCGCCACCTCGTCGACGTCCGCCCCGGGCACCGGTGCAAGATCGGCCAGTACGCCCCGGTCCGAGCCGAGTACGGCGGCGTCCAACACGAGCGTGTCGATCCGGTCCAGCTCCCGCAGCACGCTGCGATCCATCGCGATCACTCCGCGTCGGGCCAGCATCCGGCCGAGCTGGGCGGCGTACCCCTCGCGCCCGCTGCCGGGTGCCTTTGGCAGCGCGGACAGGCTCAGCGCCGCGGCTCGCTTGCGCCCGGCGAACGGTAACGCCGCCGCGCCGGCCGCTGCGCCGGCGGCCAGGCTCCGGTCGATGTACCGCTCGACCGGACCGTGTGGCTTCGGTCGAGGACGGTCGGCTACCGGCCACCGGGCGACGGCGCGCTCGGGGTCGCCGGTCAACCGCGGCTCGGCTTTCTCCCAGGCGGAGAGTTGGGCCCGGTCCTCGCCCCACTGCACGAGCCGTTGGGCACCGTCGAGGACGATGCCTGTCCAGCGGCCGGTCAGGCCCTGCACCACCGCCTCGGCCAGCGGAAAAAGGACATCCGCCCGCGGGTCGGAGCGCAACCGTTTGCCGAGGAACGCGTGCAGCTTCGGTTGCAGGTCCACCGCCGACAGCAGGCCGGCCACCTCACCGGGCAAAGGTGCGAACGGCAGGATCCGGGTGGCCCCCCAGAGGGTCAGGCCCAGCGCGTCCGAAGCGAGCGCGCCAAGGGTGCGCGGGGTGTGCGGCCCCTCCTCCGGCGGGTGCGGTGGCGGGATCTCCGGGTCAGGCTCGTGGTCGCAGGTTCGCTCGACGCGGTCGATCGTGGCGATGAGGTCACGCACACTCGGCTCGGGAGCCTGCACGGCCACCACCACCCGGCCGGATGGGGCGTTCACCCTGGCCCAGGCGACCCCGGGCATCCGCTCCAGCGCGCCCTCCACCTGCCGGGCGAGCTGATCGCCGCCCTCCTGGCACACGCCGTGCACCTCGATGTGGTGCCGACCGGGCCGGGACCAGACGCGACGCCGGCTGAGCCCGACTGAACGGGCCAGCCGGGTCGCGGCCGACCCGACGGTCCGGGACGCCTCGCCGACCAGCGGTGGCACGCCGAAGGACGGCAGGAGGCGGCCGACAGCGCGACCCGCCGCCGTCATCGAGGCGTACGGCTGGACGGACGTCGGCCCGGCTCCCTGTTGCCGCTGGTCCTGACCTCGCCCATGTCGTCCTCCCACCGCCTGACGTCCGGCGGCCTGGCTTCCCGACCTGCCGTCCGTTATGCCCTTCAAGTGGGGGAACTTTCCGCCGACGCCAGCGCATGGACGGGGTGGGCGGTGGAACCCGACGACCATCACCGGACATGGGGAGGCCGGAATGAGCACGCTGACTCGACATCTCAACGGTGCGCGCGAGAACGTCCAGATGTACAGCCGGAGGATGGAGCTACCGATGCTGGGCGAGGTGGCGGTGCCGCCACCGGACAAGGTCGCCTATTACGCCGGGCTCGGGGTGCTCGCCGCACTCCAGGTCATCGAGTGGCCGATCGCCCTGGTGATCACCGCCGGTCACCTGCTGGCAGACCAGCATTTTTCGGGACTGGCGAGCGGTGTCGGGAAGGCGCTGCAGGACACCTGACGAGAGCCGGGTCACCGGCGGTTGACATGCATCAGGGTTGAGGTCGCATGCTCGGTCCATGCCGAGCACAACCGTCACCGCCGTACCAGTCGTACCGGGGTTGTTCGCTCCCCGGTTGCGAGCGATGACCGTGGGCAGCGTTGCGTTGATCTCGTTGCTCGCGTTCGAGGCGTTGGCGGTCGGCACGGCCATGCCGACCGTCGCCCGCAGCCTGGACGGGCTGGCGCTGTACGGGATCGCGTTCGGTGGCCCGTTCGCCACGGGCGTGCTGGCCATGGTGGTCTCCGGGATCTGGTGCGACGCCCGAGGTCCCCGCGGGCCGATGTGGCACGGCGTCGCCTGGTTCGTGGTCGGGTTGATCATCGCCGGGACCGCCCCTGTGATGAGCGCGCTGGTTGTCGGGCGGGTGGTGCAGGGGTTCGGCTCGGGGCTGCTCTCGGTGGCGCTCTACGTGATCGTCGGGCACGCGTACCCGCAGGAGTTGCACCGGCGGATCTTCGCCGCGTTCGCGGCGGCGTGGGTCGTGCCGTCGCTGGTCGGGCCGGCGGTGGCCGGCCTGATCGTGGAGTACCTGGGCTGGCGGTGGGTCTTCCTGGCGGTGCCGGCGGTGGCCGTGCCGGCGGTGCTGCTGATCCATCCCGGCCTGCGGTCGCTGGGCCGGAGTGTGGCGACCAGTCCGCCGGCCGGCGCGGCGGCGCGGATCGGTTGGGCGTGCGGGGCCGCGGTGAGTGCCGCACTGTTGCACATCGGGGGGCAGCAGCGCGGTGCCATCGCCCTGGTGCTGATCGGGCTCGCCGTGGTCGGCCTACTGGTCTGCGCTCCACGCGTGCTACCGGCCGGGTTCCTCCGGGCGGCTCGGGGGTTGCCCACCGTCGTCGGGCTGCGCGGCCTGGCGTCGGCGGCGTTCGTCGGCGCCGAGGTGGTCATCCCGTTGATGCTCTCCCGGGAGCGGGGCCTCTCACCGACCGCAGCCGGGCTGGTCCTCACGGTTGGCGCGCTGGCCTGGTCGGTGGGCTCCTGGTTGCAGGGCCGGATTCCGCTGCCGGCCTCCCGGGCGAGCCTGCCCCGCGCCGGGCTGAGCTGCATCACGCTCGGCATCGCCACGGTGGCGTTGGCCGTCCGGCCCGAGCTGCCGGTGACCGTCGCCGTGGTCGGCTGGGCGATCGCGGGCCTCGGCATGGGGCTGCTCTATCCGTCGTTGTCGGTGCTCACCCTGGAGCTGTCCGCCCCCGGTGAGCAGGGTCGCAACAGCTCGTCGTTGCAACTGGGCGACTCGCTCTTCGCGGCGACCGTGCTCGCGCTGACCGGGGCGGTGCTGGCTGCGGGAAGCGCGCCTGGCCCGGGCAGTTACGCGGCGACTCTGGTGGTGGCCGCGGGCCTGGCGCTGCTCGGTGCGCTGCTCGCCGGCCGCGTGGTGGTGGGTGGGAGCACGCGCGCGGTCGGGTGATGCGGGGATTCGGCCGCGCCTACCGGGGTGGGCCGGGAGGATGGCGGCGATGGTCAACGAGGTGTTGATCGCGTTCTTCGCGCTGCTGACCGTACTGGACCTGATCCGATCGAGGTAAGCCGCCGCACATCCGGTCACGGGACAGCTCGTCGTGCCGTCAAGGCCCGGTGAGCCGACGACGCGACGTCGGACGGGTCGGTGCGCCGCGGCTCGCGGCGGGATGGGAGGACAGGATGAGGGTTCTGGTTACCGGGGCGGGCGGCCACCTGGGTAGCGCGATGCTGGCCCGGCTGCGTGACGACGGGGTCAGCGTCCGGGCCACCAGCCGCCGGCCGCGTAGCGGCTCGGACGCGGAGTGGGTGGTGACCGACCTGGCTACCGGGGAGGGGTTGGCCGAGGCGGTGACCGGTGTGGACGCCGTGCTGCACCTGGCGTCCTCGCCTCGGGGTCGGCAGACCCACCAGGTGGATGTGCTGGGCACGCGCCGATTGGTAGTGGCTGCCGGCAGGGCCGGTGTGCGGCACATCGTCTACATCTCGATCGTCGGGGTGGATCGGGTGCCGATTCCGTACTACCGGCACAAGCTCGCCGCCGAGCAGGTGATCGCGGCCGGCCCGGTGCCGTGGTCGGTGCTGCGAGCCACCCAGTTCCCACAGTTCCTGGACGACATGCTGACGGCGAGCGCGCGGTTGGGCCCGGTGATCGGGGACCGTTCGGTGCTCGCCCAACCGGTCGACCCGGGCGAGGTGGCAGCACGGCTGGCAGCGCGGGTGAGCGCCGGCCCGCTGGGCGGCATCGAGGAGTACGGCGGGCCGCAGGTGCTCCGCTTCGACGAGGCGGTCCGCGCCTGGCGGGAGGCTCGGGGTTCGCGCCGACCGTTGCTGCCGGTGCGAACCCCCGGCCGGCTCGGTCGCGAGTTGCGCGCCGGTGGCCTGGTCACCGAAGCGCTGCCCCGAGGCGTCCGCACCTGGGCCGACCATCTCGCGGACACGTACGGGGGAACCGAGCGGAAATGAGAGAGATCCTGGTTCACGTTCGCCTTACGGTGACGCCATGTTCGCTGTCGTCACCACCGTGATTCTCTACGTCTTCGGCTTCGTCTTCCTCTACGGCGTGATCCGGCTGGGTGTCCGGCACGCTATGGAGGACCTGGAGCTGCAACGGGCCAAGGCTCAGCGCGAAGAGGAGCTGGCGGCCTCCCGTGACCGCTCCTTCATGCGCGACAACGCTTTCCTCGCCGGCAGTTGAGCACCGATTCGGTTCGACCCGGACCGGTGACGTCGCGGGACGGCCCGGGAGCCGCCGGGCGGTTCAGCGTGGCGGATGCGAGGATCGCACCCGTGATGGGAACGCTGAAGACCGAACCGGCCCGCGCCCGCCTGGACCTGCTCGCCCCGCCGGTCGCGGAGGCTGTCGCCCAGTGGCCCGCCAATGCGCCGGTGGACGTCAACGACGTGCTGGTCGCACCGATCGACGCCGACCTCGCCGACACCGCGGCGTTCTGCGCGGCGTACGAGGTGGGGTTGGACGTGTCGGCCAACTGTGTCGTGGTGGCTGGCAAGCGTGAGGGTGTGGTCCGCTACGCGGCCTGCATCGTCCTGGCCACCACCAGGGTCGACGTGAACGGGGTGGCCCGGAGGGCGCTGGACGTCCGTAAGGCGAGCTTCGCCGCGATGACCGACGCGGTTGAGCTGACCGGCATGGAGTATGGCGGCATCACCCCGATCGGGCTGCCGGCGCAGTGGCCGATCCTGGTGGACGCCCGCGTGATCGCCACACCGCACGTGATCATCGGGTCCGGTGTGCGGCACAGCAAGATCGCGCTGCCGGGGCCGGCGTTGGGCGCGCTGCCCGGTGCGCAGGTGGTGGAAGGGCTGGCCAGGCCGGCATGACCGGGCATCACCATCGATACCGTTGCACGTGAAACATCACGATCATCGATGCCTGGCGTCGTTGGGTCGGTGACTCAGTGTGAGTGAGCTGCGGACTCGCGCTGCTCGACCTCGGTCAACGCGGCGACCAGCGTCTGCGCCTCCTGGGCGCCGGACACCGCGTACTTTCCGGCCAGCACGAAGGTCGGCACGCTGGTGATGCCCAGATCTCGGGCGGCGGCCAGGTCGGCGGTGATGTCGGCAACGCGCTCGTCGGAATCGAGGAACCGGCGTGCGTCGGCGGCGTCCAGGCCGATCCCGCCGGCCAGGGTGGCCAGCGCCTCCCGGGAGCCGATGTCGACGCCCTGGGTGAAGTGCGCCTGGTAGAGCGCCTCCACCATCTCGGCCGCCAGACCGTGGTCGGTCGCGTAGGAGACCAGTCGGTGCGCGTCGAAGGTGTTGGCGATCAGCGCGCGGTCGAAGTCCAGTCGCAGCCCGTCGCCCGCCGCGACCTGGGTCACGTGGGCGAACATCTGCCGCGCCCGCTCCGGACCGCCGAACTTGGCGGCCATCGCCTCCACCAACGGGCGAGCCTCGGGCACCGGCGACGGGTCCAGCTGGAACGGCCGGTAGCGGACCGTCACCTCGCCCTCGTAACTGGCGAGGGCCTCATCCAGGCGGCGCTTGCCGATGTAGCACCACGGGCACACGACGTCCGCGTAGATCTCGATCTCCATGATCGGTGGCAACCACTCGGTCAGGCGAGTTGTTCCCGGATCTGACGCTTGAGTCGGCCCAGGATCGCCGTGCCCCCGCGTACCCGCAGCGGGCTGATCGCCTGCGCCAACCCCATCCGCTGGTAGAGGTCGTCCGGAACGGCCAGCACCTGATCGGCGCTCGCGCCCGCCAGCCCCTCGGCGAGGATGCCCGCGAACGCCCGGGTGGTGGGCGCTTCCGGCGGGCAGTCGAAGAGCGTCTCCACGGTGCCCTCCGGGGTCACCCGAGCACGCAGGAAGAACGCCGTCTGACATTCCGGCACCTGCTCCATGCCCTCGCGCTCGGCGGCGTCCGGCAGTGCCGGGATGACGTCCGCGTACTCCAGGAGCAGCTCCAGCACCAGGTCGCGCGGCGCGGCGGCGAACTCGTCGACGATCTCGGCCAGTCGGGCCGGCATGTCAGCCATGTGTCGAGGCTACCGCCGTTGTAAGGGGCTCCTGCGAACAGGCCGCCGACGCATGCTGCGCCCGGGCGCCCCGGCCCATTCGTCCTCAGACGGTGGGCGACTGCTCGCTGATCTCGCTGAGGGCGCTGGTGGGGTCGAGCTGCATGGCCAGGTCGCCGAGCGAGACGATCCCCACCAACTTGCGGTCGCTGTCACAGACCAACACCCTCCGGATGCCCCGGTCCCGCATGAGCGTCGCCGCCTCCCCCGCCGTGCAGTGCTGCTCGATCATGACCACCTCACGGGTGACGATCGAGCCGATGGTGGTGGCCGCCGGTGAGCTGTTCTCCGCCACGGCCCGGACCACGATGTCCCGGTCGGTGAGCATGCCGGCGAGGCTGGCGCCGTCGGTGACCACCACGTCACCGATGTCCGCCTCCTTCATCACCCTGGCCGCTTCGTCCAGGGTGGTCTCCGTCGGCAGGTACACGACCTGCTTGGTCATCACGTCACTGACCCGGTAACCGGTCATGAGAGCCTCCGAAGACGTTTCCAGCCGATCAGACTGCACTACCCCGTGGTGGGGTGGCTACACCAGGTTTCCACGTTCCCGGCGTACCTCGTGGACAAGCCGGTCGACCAGACCGTCCAGGGGCAGCTCGGTCCGACCGTCGCCGGCCCGGTCGCGTAGCTCGACGTACCCGTCGGCGAGTCGGCGGCCGACCACGACGGCCCGGGGGATGCCGATCAGCTCGGCGTCGGTGAACTTGACCCCGGCCGAGACGTGCGTCCGGTCGTCGACCAGCACCCGCAGGCCGGCGGCGGCGAGGCGCCCGCCGAGCTCCAGCGCCGCGTCGAGCTGTGGCCCCTTGCCCGCAACCACCAGGTGTACGTCGCACGGCGCGATTGCCGCCGGCCAGACCAGCCCCCGGTCGTCGTGGTGCTGCTCGGCGATCGCCGCCACCGCCCGGGACACCCCGATGCCGTAGGAGCCCATGGTCGGCCGGACCGGCTTGCCGGCCGGGCCGAGCACGTCGACCGCGAACGCGTCGGTGAACCGGCGGCCGAGCTGGAAGATGTGCCCGATCTCGATACCCCGCCGGATGGTCAGCTCGCCGGCGTCGCAGTCGGGGCAGGGGTCGCCAGGGCGCACCTCGGCCGCCTCGATCGTGCCGTCGGGCGTGAAGTCCCGACCGCAGACCACGTCCGTCGCGTGCCGGCCCGGCTCGTTCGCCCCGGTCAACCAGGCCGAACCGGGCACCACTCGCGGATCGACCAGGTAACGGATGCCCAGCTTGTCGAGCAGTTGCGGCCCGAGGTAGCCGCGGACCAGCTCCGGATGCTCTGCCCACTCCTCGAAGACGGCCACCTGGGCCGGGTGCAGGGCGGCACCGACCCGCTTCAGGTCGACCTCCCGGTCACCCGGCAGCCCGATCACCAGAGGCTCGGCGCGCTCCAAGCCCGGCTGGCGGACGGACAGCACGACGTTCTTCAGGGTGTCGGCGGCGGTCCAGCCGTCCCGGCCGCCCAGCCGGCGTGCGTTGGCCAGCTCGACCAGGCTGGCGATCGTCGGAGTCTCCGGAGTGTCGTGCACCTCGACGGGCGGCTGCGCGGTCGGATCGCCACCGGCCGGCGCCCGGGTGATGACCGCCTCGGTGTTGGCCGCATAGTCGCAGGCGGTGCAGCCGACGAAGGTGTCCTCGCCGACCGGTGTCGCCGCCAGGAACTCCTCCGACGCGGAGCCACCCATCGCCCCGGACATCGCGTGCACCACGGTGTAGTCCAGACCCAGCCGGTCGAAGATCCGCTGGTACGCCGCTCGATGCCGTGCGTACGCGTCCCGCAGCCCCGCCTCGTCCAGGTCGAAGGAGTACGCGTCCTTCATCAGGAACTCCCGGCCGCGCAGCAACCCGGCCCGGGGCCGTGCCTCGTCGCGGAACTTCGTCTGCACCTGGAACAGCGTCACGGGGAAGTCCCGGTAGGAGGTGACCAGGTCCTTGACCAGCAGTGCCGCCAGCTCCTCGTGGGTGGGCCCCAACAGGTGCTCGGCACCGCGCCGGTCCGCGAGGGTGAAGATGTCGTCGCCGTACTCCGACCACCGGCCGCTCGTCCGGTACGGCTCAGCCGGCAGCAACGCGGGGAAGTGCACCTCCTGGTCGCCGATCGCGATCAGCTCGCTCCGCACCACCTCGGTGATCCGGTCCAGCACCAGCTTGCCCAGCGGCAGCCAGGTGTAGCCGCCCGGCGCGGCGCGACGGATGTAACCGGCGCGCAGCAGCAGCCGGTGGCTCGGCACCTCCGCGTCGGCCGGGTCCTCGCGCAGGGTCCGCAGCAACAGGGTCGACATCCGCAGCAGCATGGGCGCAGCCTAGGACCGTCGTGACGGTCGCGGCCAACCAATTCGTCCGGCGGGTCCCTTGAGGTCGGTCGTTGAAGCCTGCCGAGAATCGCCGGTCCGGGCGGCAACCATCGTTGCCCGAGGCGACGTCTGGGAAGGCAGCACGCCCTCACGCACCACTACCTGAAGGATCGGCTCGTGTGGACCCATCGCTGAGTGAGTTCGACTCGTTCGTCCGTACCCGCACCCCGGCGTTGCTGCGCTCGGCGTACCTGCTGACCGGGGATCAGCATCTGGCCGAGGACCTCGTCCAGTCGGCCCTTGCCCGTACCCATCGGTCCTGGAACAGGCTGCACCACAGCGGCAACGCCGAGGCGTACACCCGTAAGACGATGTACCACCTGCAGGTGTCCTGGTGGCGGCGGCGCCGGGTGCCCGAGTCGATGCCGGGCGACCTGCCCGAGCCACGCGGAGGCGACTCGGCCCCTGACCACGCGCACCAGACCAGCCTGCGGCTCACCCTCCGGGCGGCGCTGGCGAAGCTCTCCTCGAAGCAGAGGGCCGTGCTGGTGCTGCGGTTCTTCGAGGACCGCACCGAGGTCGAGACCGCCGATCTGCTCGGCGTCACCGTCGGCACCGTGAAGAGCCAGACGGCCAAGTCGCTGGCCAGGTTGCGCGCCGTCGCGCCCGAGCTCGCCGAGCTGTACGTCCTGGAAGGGATCACCCGATGAACGACCAGCGTCTCCGGCTCGATCTGACCGCGCTGGCCGAGGAGGTCGCCGTGGTCGACCTGCGGGACCGGACCCTGCGTACGTCCCGTCGGCTCGGCATCCAGCGGGCGGTGGCCACCTCGGCGGCCGCGTTGGTGCTGATCGCAGCGGCGACCGGCACCGCCTTCGCCATGCGTTCGAACCGGTCCCCGTCCCCACTGCCCGCCGACACCCCGTCGGTCACGGCGACGCCGACGCCGTCGGCCAGCCCGACGCCGTCCACCAGCACCAGCGACGCACCAGGCTCACCGCCCAGTAGCGGGTCCGGCACGAACACGCCGACGGTGAAGATCGGCAAGCTCTTCTACGGGCCTGCCAAGGTGACCGGCGCGGAGAACGCGAACCTGCGATCCTGGCGCCCCGGCGACAACCCGGTGCGCCTGCTGGCACTGCCGGAACTCGCGTTGAAGGGCAACGTGAGCGTCTCGCCGGACGGTCGCCGGGTGGCCTGGGTGGACAGCGACGACAGCAGCAGGCACACCCTCTTCGTCGCCAACGCCGACGGCTCCGACAAGCAGCAGATGCGTCCGTACGTGGATGATCAGTGCCTCACCCCGGTCTGGTCGCCGGACGGACGACACCTGCTGATCCGTGCGGTCGAGGCGATGGGTGGGGGCGGCCGGTCCGGCGTGCTGGACACCCGCAGCGACAAGAAGACGGTCACGTGGTGGACCGAGCAGCCGGGCGGCTGCCACGGCCTCTGGTCCGCGGACGGCCAGACCATCGCCATGACCAGCGACGGCGGGGTCACGCTCTATGGCACGGACGGCGCGAAGAAGCGAGCCGTTCCCGGCTTCTCCGTGGACGGCTGGCGCAGCAACGACGTCGCCAGTCTCTCCCCGGACGGCTCCCGGGTGGCGCTGGACCGGAGGAAGGCAGGTGAGGACGCTGGTGACGTCGCTCGCGACCTATGGGTCAACGTTGTGTTGGACACCCGCAGCGGCAAGCCTGTCGAACTGCCGTTGGGTGGGCGGACGCTGCGGCAGGTCTACTTCCAGGCCGACGGCTCGATGGTCGTGCGGGTCCAGGCCGGCAGCGGGTACGCCGTGCTGCTGGTGGACGAGAACGGACGGAAGATCTCCGAAACCGCCGAGCCGGCGGCCCTGAAGGACATGCAGATCCTGGCCGTCGTGGCCTGACGACCAGCAAGGCGAAGGGCGGGTCACCCTCGGGGTGCCCCGCCCTTCTGCGGTCTCGCGCACCGACCGTCGCGACGACGGTGATCACCGTCGGTGATCTGCGGAAATGGTTGCCGGTGCGGGCGGATCCGATTGTCGGATAGCGGCGCGTGGCGGCGGCAACTCACCACGACCAGGGGCTCGTCTTGGGTGGTGTCCCGCTCGGTCACGAACTCCACTCAGGAGCGCCACCATGAACCTCGGCCCGTTCACCCACCCCACCCGCATCGCCGCACCGGCCCGCCGCTCGCGCACGCTCGTCGGTACCGCCGCTCTGCTGTTCGTGGCCCTCGGCGCCGCGGCCTGCGGTGCCGACAGCCCGAAAGCGGCAACCACCCCCGCCGCCGACGCCGCGACCGCCCCCGGCACCGAGGCCGGCAACGGCGACACCTCGGCCTCCGGTACGGGCGGCTTCGTGCCGGAGGCGAGCCCCGCCGCACTGCCCGCCCGCCCGGCCGCCGCATCGACGCAGTGGCCGCAGCTGACCTGGTACACCCCCCAGGAGTACGGCAAGAAGCAGAACGACCCCGCGCGGGTCTGGCGGCGTACCCCGGCTGGGAGCTGGCAGGTGGTGCGAACGGGTCGTCCCGGTAACGGCACGGCCGCCGGCCAGATCGCCGTCTCGCCGGACGGCCGGCGGGCTGCCTGGATCGAGGTGTCCGCCCGCCGGTTGGTGATCAGCGACTTCGACGGCACCGGACAGCACGCCGTCCCGACAGAGGGCCAGCAGACCTGCGCGCCGAGCTGGCTCGACTCCGAGCGCGTGCTGTACGGCACGGGCCGGGAGAAGGACTGGACGCTGATCGCGATCGACGCCGACGGAACCGGCCGGAAGGTGCTCGCCACCCACCAGGCGAAGTGCCCGACGGTGTCCGGCGGATGGATCGCCCAGTTCGCCGACCGGACGGTGAACATCCGCACCGAGCGCGGTACCGGACGCGCGATCAAGCCGCGCATTCCCAGCGGTCTCGTCATCGACGGAGTGGCCGGGATCTCCGCCAACGGCGGGACGCTGGTGCTCAGCACCCACGTCCCCAACGCCGGCGGCTGCGGCTGTGGATGGCAGTTCCGCAGCTACCGCGTCGACACCGCCAGCGGGATGGCCACCGAGCTGGCGCCGCTTGAGAGCGCCTGGACCAAGCCGACCGGCCACGGCCAGGCCATCGAAGCGGTCATCCTCGCCGATGGCGGTCTGGTGGCGCAGGTCAACAGCGGGACTCCGGGCGACGACCCGGCGGAGTACCGGCTGGTTCGCTACGCCGTCGACGGCCGGGTGCTGGCCAGCGCGGCGGTGCCCGCCGGTCGGGGTTGGGGCGGCCTGCTGGGCTGAGCCAGCCGGTGGTCCGCCACCGGCTACGACGAGGGACCGGCCGCTCACGGGGGTGGCCGGTCCCTCCTGTCGACCCGGCCGCCACCCCGCTTCCGGTCCGGGTCACGCGCGCCACGCCGGGAAGTAGGCGACCCGAGCCGCTCGGGTCGCTGGCCAATGACCTCCACCACGTCGTCCGATCGGGGCACCGCCCGCCGTGCCTCCGGTGACAGACTGGTCGCCGCAGGCAACGAATGGCGTAAGGGGGGCGCGGGTGCGCTGGCGCAGTTATGTCGCGGTCGGGGACAGCTTCACCGAGGGTATGGACGACGCGTACCCGGACGGCACCTACCGGGGTTGGGCGGACCTGGTGGCGACCCGGCTCGCCGCCGACGCGGGCCCCGACTTCCGGTACGCGAACCTGGCCATCCGGGGCCGCCTCTTCCCTGGCGTCGTCGCCGAACAGGTGCCTGCCGCGGTGGCGATGAAACCGGACCTGATCAGCTTCGCGGCCGGCGGCAACGACGTGCTGCGCCGCACCTTCGACCCGGAGACGCTGGTCGCCCGCTTCGACGAGGTGGTCCGGCAACTGCGTTCGGGCGGCGCGGACGTGCTGCTCTTCCGGTTCGCCGACGTGATGGCCCGGCTGCCCGGCCAGCGCCTTGTCGCTCCCCGGGTGCAGTTGCTCAACCAGGCGGTCGGCGAGACCGCGGAGCGGCACGGCGCCATCATGGTCGACCTCTACGCCGACGACACCTTCCTCAACCCGATGCTCTGGAGCACCGACCGGCTGCACCTCTCCGCGGCCGGCCACCGACGGGTCGCCGGGCAGGTGTTGAACGCCCTCGGGGTTGGTTGCGACGAGGAGTGGCTGATGGTTCCGCCGCACCCGGCGCCATCGCCGTGGCTGGCCGCCCGTGCCGCGGACCTGCGCTGGGCCGGGCTGCACCTTGCCCCCTGGGTGAAGCGGCGGCTGACCGGCCGGTCGTCCGGTGACACGGTGACGGCGAAGCGCCCGCTGCTCGGGCCGATCGTCGACTGAACGTGCTCACCCTGCACACCGCGCCGCTGCTGCGGCGAACCCCCGACGGCGAGCTGACGCCGGATCACGCCGTCCTGGTCAGCGGCGACCGCATCGAGGCCGTCGGCCCGCTCTCCGAGTTGAGTGAGGCGTACGCGGGTGTGCGGGTCCGCCGCTGGCCCGGCACGCTGGGGCCGGGTCTGCTGCACGACGGCCCGCTGCCGGCGGCGCCCACCCCGCGTGAGCGGGTGCACGCGTTGCTGCGGATCGGAGTGACGGCGGTGCTGGCTCGGCACCTGACCGACCCGGCGCTGCGGGCCGCCGTCGACAGGAGTGACCTGCTGGTGCTGCCCGCCGCGGTGCCGCCGACGCTGTTTGCCGGTGCGCGGGCCGACCTTGCGGTCCACGGTGAAGACGATGCCTGCCTGGTGACGGTGGTCGCCGGTCGGATCGCCCACCGCCGCGCCTGATCAGGTGCCGGATGCGACGGCCGCCGGTCCTTCATGTCCACTGTGGAGTCAAGCGCCGGATAGGGATCGCCCGATGTCCGCCGCGCCAGTTAGCATTCGCTGCCCCGTCGATCGAAAGGCGGGGACATCGGGGAAAGGTGGATGAGGGATGGCCCTCATAGCTGGCACGACGACATCCGCAAGACCGGTCCGAGCCCTGCTGGCCACAGCGCTGTCCATGACGCTCGCCGCCGGGATGCTCACGCTTACGGCCACGCCAGCTGCGGCGAACGACGTGCGCTACGAGAAGAACAACTCGTGGGCCTACACGGACTCGCACCGACCCACGAAGATCGACATCGACCAGACCGGCGACGTGCCGGTCGGGTCCTGGAAGGACGACCGGGGACGTAAGCACACGGCCCGGGCCTACTTCACCTTCGACATCTCCCGCTATCGGGGCGCCGAGATCGAGTCGGCGGTCTTCTCCGCCAAGGAGACCTCCGTCGTCGACTGCACCAAGCGTCCCGGCGTGGAGCTGTGGCGCACAACGCCGTACACCGCCAAGTCGAGCTGGGCGAAGCCACCAGCCGAACGGGCGAAGCTGCACACGGCCACCCTGCCGGACATCGCCGGCTGCCCCGCCCCCTACGTGGAGTGGAACGCGGCCGAAGGGCTGCGGCAGGCGTTGGCCGAGGGCGCGTCGACGCTCACCCTCGCGCTCCGACTGCCGGCCGCGGTGGAGGCGGACCCCACGCTCGGCCGCCGCTACGCCAGCACGGTCGGCATCTCCATCGACTACAACTACCCGCCCGGCGTGTCGACCGAGCTGCAGACCTCCGGCAAGCCGTGCACGGCGGCCGAGCCGTACCAGTTCCAGCAGAGCGACGACCTGGCAGTTTCTGCCATCTTGCACGACCAGAACGGCAACGAGACCGGTGGCAGCGACATGCTGACCGCCACCTTTGCCCTCTGGCCGGTCGACGAGCCGACGGCCCGGATCGAGCGGCTCGGGAACGGTCGGGACGGCGAGCGGGCGAGTGGCCTCTTCTACCGCGACACCCTCACCCACGACCGGGTGTACGCCTGGCAGGTGCGGGCGGCGGACAGCCGGGCCACCGGCGAGTGGAGCAGCCTCTGCTACTTCCGGACCGACTTCCAGGGTCCGGCCGTCGCGCCGGCCGTCTCCTCCACCGACTTCCCCGTCGATGGGTGGCACCCGGCACTGCCCGGCCAGTTCACCCTCGACGCCGGGGCGACGCCGGATGCTGTCGGCTTCCGATACCAGCTCAACGGTGGCGTCACCCAGACGGTGTCGGCGGACCAGCCCGGCGGCAGGGCCACGGTCACCCTCACCCCGGGGACCGGGCCCAACAGCCTCACCGTGGTGAGCGTGGACGCGGCCGGGAACCGTTCGCCCGAGGTGAGGTACGAATTCCGGGCCAGCGACGTCGCGCCGGTCATCACCGGCAACCTGACCGACATCGGGGTGCTGGCCACGTTCTCCGTCGAGCCGCGGATGGCTGGGGTGGTCCGTTACCGATTCCACCTGGACGGCGACCAGGAGCAGACGGTGGAGGCCAGTGCCGATGGCACCGCCTCGCTGACCGTCACCGCGACCCGGGGCGGCAACCGGACACTCTCCGTCACCAGCGTGACCGCCGACGGCGTGACCGCCACGGCGGTGCGCACGTTCCGACTGACCACCGCGCCCAAGATCGCCGCGACGGTCTACGAGCAGGGCGGCACCAGCGGAGGCCAGGGTGTGCCCGGGGTCTTCACCTTCACCCCGCGCCAGCCCGACGTGGTCAGCTACCGCTACCGCTTCGGCACGGTGACCAGCACCGTGGCCGCGGCGGCCGACGGCACCGCGTCGGTGACCTGGGCGCCGACGAAGGCGGGCTTCACCCCGCTCACGGTCTGGAGCGTCAACCGGGACGGCGTCCAGTCGGACTCGGCGAGCTTCGTCTTCTCCGTACGTGACCTGTTGCCGGTGATCCAGGGGTTCCTCTACGACCCCAGCTACCCCGCCGGTGGCCCGGGCCAGCCCGGTGATTTCTGGATCAGCTCCGAGGTGCCCGACACGACGGAGTTCCGGTACCGCTTCGACGACGGCCCCGAGCAGGGGATCGCCGCCGACATCAACGGCAGTGCCATCGTCACCTGGACCCCGGAGCAGGCCGGTACGCACACCCTGACGGTCCGCAGCCTCTTCGCGGACGGGACGGCGTCTCCGGAGGGGACGTTCACGTTCCTGGTCGCCGAAGCCCCGGAGGCCGAGTCGGGGCGGTAACCGAAGCGCCGCACGAGACGTACGTCTCGTCAGCCCGGCCCACCATCCCGTGCGGGTGGTGGGCCGGGTCTCGTTACAGCAGTCGAGGGCGGCGATCCGGCGTACCTTGGGGATCATGTCTGTGCCGAGCGATCCTGATCCCCGCCTCCAGTCGTACGCGGACCCGCAGCGGCTGGTCACCACCGAGTGGCTGGCCGAGCACCTGGGCGACGAGGGCCTCGTGGTGGTCGAGTCCGACGAGGACGTCCTGCTCTACGAATCGGGCCACATTCCCGGTGCCGTCAAGGTCGACTGGCACCTGGACCTGAACGACCAGGTGACCCGGGACTACCTGGACGCGACGAGCTTCGCCGAGATGTGCGCCGCCAAGGGCATCGGCCGGGGCGACACGGTGGTCTTCTACGGCGACAACTTCAACTGGTGGGCCGCGTACGCCCTCTGGGTGTTCTCGCTCTTCGGCCACGCCGACGTGCGACTGCTCGACGGCGGCCGGCAGAAGTGGATCGCCGAGGGGCGCGAGGTGACCCGCGACAAGTCGGCTCGCCCCCGCGCCGACTACCCGGTGCCGAGACGTGACGACACGCCGCTCCGGGCGTTCCGCGAGCAGGTGATGGCGCACATCGCCGTGGGTCGGCCGCTGGTCGACGTCCGGTCGCCGGGTGAGTACACCGGCGAGATGCTGCACATGCCGGACTACCCGCAGGAGGGCGCGCTGCGGGGCGGGCACATCCCCGGTGCGGTCAGCAAGCCGTGGAAGTCCGCCGCCAACGAGGACGGCACGTTCAAGTCCGCAGACGAGCTGAGCGCGATCTACGCCGACCAGCTCGGGCTGAGCCCGGACGACGACGTGATCGCGTACTGCCGGATCGGTGAGCGGTCCAGCCACACCTGGTTCGTGCTGCGGCACCTGCTGGGCTACCCGCAGGTGCGCAACTACGACGGCTCGTGGACCGAGTGGGGCAACCTGGTCCGGGCACCCGTCGTCAAGGGCGACCAGCCCGGCGGCCTCGCCGCCTGAGCAGCGCAACCGTCCCCGCGCGACCTGCACTGCCGCGCGGGGACGGTGCTCAGCCAGCCAGTGCCAGCACGCCGCGCAGGTCGCGGACGATACCGGTGACCTCGCCGGTCTCCGGGTGCCAGCGCGCAAGGGCGGCCGGCTCCAGACGGAGTAGCACGGCACCCTTGTTGTCCCAGCCCAGCACCTCGCAGCAGCCCTTGGCGCGGTCGCGGCCCAGGTCGAGCAGGTGGGCCACGGCACCCGTCCGCGCGTCCAGCACGGCCACCCCCTCGGCGCCGTCGATCTCGCTGTTGGTGATCCACGCCGCGCGGGCGAGCCGTTCGCCGTGCAGCCAGCCCCGGCCATAGAACTCGTTGACCTGATACGGCGAGGGCAGCGCCGAGCCGGTGACCGGCTGTTCGGAGCGAACCGTGCCCTCGCGGGCGGTCCTGCTGCGCAGCTTCAGGCCGCCCCGCTCGCCGACGATCTCGATCAGCGCCGCTTCGCGACCGGCCGCCGGATCGGGTGCGACCAGGCCCCAGGCCGACACGTCGATCGTGCTCGCCGCCCCGGTCACCCGGTCCACCGCGTACGTCCGGTTGTCGCCGCCGACCAGCACCCGGTCGTTTCCCCAGACCACCAGCTCCAGGTAGCCGTCGAGGGGGATCCGGCGCACGGTCGCAGTGGTGAGGTCGACCATGATCAGCTCCCCGGTCTGGGCGAACGCGGCCGACCGGCCGTCCGGCGACAGCACGCCCGGCTTCACGGCGGACGCCTCATTGCCGCCCGCGTCCCGGGTGGGCGCCAGCGTCACCACGTCGAGGCTGCGCACCACGCCGTCATTGCCGAGCACGCGGACCGGGCCGTCCGCGTGGAACTCCTCGTCCATCGGCTGGAACAGCGCCAACGCCCGCTGGACCGGTCGCTCGGAGAGCGGCACGGTCGCCGGGTCGGCGAGCCGAGCCAGCGGATCCGGCGGGAAGGTCAGTTCGGCCGGGGGCCGCTGCACCGGACCGGCGTGGGTGGGCTCGACGGTCGGTTCCACTGAATGGACCGGCGGCGAATCGGCGGGCGGTCGCAGGGCGACCACCGTGCCGCCGCCGACCAGGGTCACGGCCAGGGCGACCGCGCCGACGGCCCGTCGGGTACGCCGGGTACGCCGGGCCCGCTCCCATCCGGCCGTGGCCGGCTGGCTGGGCAGAACGTCCTCGACGCTGACGGTCAGCAGTTGGCGCAGGTCCTGCTCGTTCACGGGTTCACCTCCAGGCCGGTGGCCAGGTCGGCTGAGCCCTGGCCAGGACGGGCGTCCCGGGCGAGGTCCGGTGCGACCTCACGGAGTCGACGCAGCGCCGCATGACACTGGCTCTTCACGGTGCCGACGGTCACCCCGAGCGCCTCGGCGGTGGCGACCTCGGTCAGGTCCTCGTAGTAGCGCAGCACCAGCACGGCCCGCTGCCGAGGCGGCAGCAGGCCCAGCGCGTCGTGCATCGTCAGCCGCAACGCACCGTCACGGTCATGGGCCACCTGCTCCGGCGGCGCGGCGCTGAGCCATTCCCGCCGCCGACGACGCCACCACGACACCGCGTCCCGGTAGAGGATGGCCCGCACGTACGCGGAGGGGTCACCGTCACGGACCGAGGCCCAGCGCAGCGCCAGCTTCAGCAGGGCGTCCTGGAGGAGGTCTTCGGCCTGGTGCCGGTTGCCACAGATCAGGTACGCCGCACGGAGCAGCCGGTGTTGGTGGCTCTCCACGAAGGCGAGGTAGCCGTCGCGTCCGTCGTTCGCCGTCGGTGCCATCCGCCCCCTCCCGGCCGTCGCGTTGCGCGTCACCTGGCAGACGCACGGGGAGGGGGAAAAGGTTGGGTCAGCTCTCCGGCATTCCGGTCAGATAGCGCTGGAGGTCGAACTCGGCCGCCGGGCTGCTGTCCCGCCGCTGGTGGGCGCGGCCGGCGGCACCGGCGCGGCCGGCCGCAGTGCCCACCACGCCGCCAGCGTGACCAGTGCGAACGTGCCAGCCGCAGCACCCGCCACCGGCACCGTTCCGTACGCGGCGGCGACCAGCCCGGCGAGCACGGCCCCGACCGGTGCGGTGAACAGACCGATCATCCGCTGGGCCGCACCCACCCGGCCGAGCAGCCGGGCCGGCACGTGCCGCTGCCCGTACGACGCGCACAGGCTGTTCCAGATTACGGTTCCGGCGGCGAAGACGGCCAGCGCCAGCCCGCCCGGCAGCGGATGCCGGGCCAGCGCGAACCCGGTCAGCGCCACGGTCTGCGCGGCGAGCACCGCGCGCAGCGCGGGCACCGTGCCGAGCCGGGCGGCGAGCCGACCCGCCCCGAGCGCCCCCGCCACACCGCCGACGATGGCAGCGGCGGCGAACAGCCCGTACCCGGTTGGCGGCACCCGCAGCACGTCCAGCGCGTAGAGCACCTGCACCGCCAGGATCCCACTGATCGCCAGGTTGCACGCGGCGGCGAGCAGCGTGACCCGCCACAGTGTCCGGTGCCCGCGCAGCCACCGCACCCCCTCGATGATCTCGCTCCACACCGACCCGCGGCGCGTCACGGTCCGCCCGCTGGGGGGCAGCCCCGCGCTCGGGCTGAGGGCCAGCACGAGCAGGGCCGCCGCGGCGAAGGTGACGGCGTCGAAAGCGAACGGGATGGCGGGGGCGATGGCGAAGAGGACACCGGCGGCGGGCGCGCCGAGGAAACCGCCGGCCACCGCAGACCCCGCCTGAAGTCGACCGTTCGCCCGAGACAGCGCGTCCGGCGGCACCAGCGCGGGAAGCAGCGCGAAGGAGGCGGAGTCGAAGAGGGTGCCCAGTGCGGCGAGCAGAAACGCCGCCACCAGCAGCACCGGGACGCTGACCTGGCCGAGAGCGACCGCCACGGCCAGGGCCGCCACCACGGCGGCGCGTACCCCGTCGACCAGGGCCATTGTCCGACGACGGTCCCAGCGGTCCGCGTACACGCCGCCGAGCAGGCCGAAGAGCAACGGCGGCAACTGACCGGCCACGGTGACCGCCGCGATGATCCGCGGGTCGCGGGTCACGGTCGCGGCCAGCAGGGCCAATGCCGGCGTACGCAGCGCGTCCCCGAACCGCGACGAGACGGCGGCGGACCAGAGCAGCCGGAAGTCCCGGCCGAGAGCGGAGGAGGTCATGCCGGTGACCGTGCGGGTTCAACCGGGTCGAGGGTCAAGCCGCAGGGTGAAAGGAGGACGCTCGCCACCGACCGCACCCGGTGCCACCACTGCGCGACTGGCTCTGACCGCCCGGTGTGCGCAACCGAGCGGTAACCACCGCAGGCAGCTCGCGGTCTACGCTTGCCCGGTGACGGTGGAGCAGCAGACACGGGGTGCGGCGGGTGCGGGCCGGCGCAGGTCCCGCAAGGACGAGATCCTGGAGATCGCGGTCGGCCTGTTCGCCGCCCGTGGCTACCACGGTGTGTCGATGGACGACATCGGGGCGGCGGCCGGGGTCACCGGTCCGGCGCTCTACCACCACTTCGCCGGCAAGGAGGCCATGCTGGCCGCCGCGCTGATCCCGGTCAGCGAGGGGTTGCTGGCCGGAGGGCGTGAGCGTGCCGTCGGGCACCCGGACGACCCACGCGGTGTACTGGAGTCGCTGATCGACTTCCATGTCGAGTTCGCCCTGGCCAACCCGGCGGTGATCGCGTTGCACCTGCACGAGTTGGACCGCCTGCCGGAGGAGCCGCGTCGGCGGATCCGCCGCCTGCAGAGGCTCTACGTCGAGGAGTGGGTGACCGTGCTCACCGCGCTGCACCCGGGCATGCCCGACGGCGAGGCTCGGGTGCTCGCGCACTCCGCGTTCGGCCTGATGAACTCGACCCCGTTCCTGGGCGGTGAGGTGGACCGGCGACGCCGCGCCGAGCTGCTGCGCGACGCCACCCTGGCCGCGCTGCTCGCCTGAACCCGACTCGTCAGAAGTGTGCCGGTCATGATTCCCTGACAACCGTCCCAACATCCGGACGCCGGGAGGAAACATGATCGAGTCACTGCTGGTCGCCAATCGGGGCGAGATCGCCCGCCGGATCATCCGGACCGCCAAGCGGCTCGGCATTCGCGCGATCGCGGTGTACTCCGAGGCCGACGCCGACCTGCCGTTCGTCGTTGAGGCGGACGAGGCGGTCCTCATCGGCCCGCCGAACCCGGCGCAGAGCTATCGCAACACCGAGGCGATCCTCGCCGCCGCGAAGGCAACCGGCGCCCAGGCCATCCACCCCGGGTACGGCTTCCTGTCGGAGAACGCCGAGTTCGCCCGTACCGTCGAGTCGAGCGGCCTGATCTGGGTCGGGCCCGGCGCGGACGCGATCACCGCGATGGGCGACAAGATCAATGCTCGGAACCTGATGGCGGCGGCCGGCGTTCCGGTCGCGCCCGGCACCACCGACCCGGCCGCCGACCTGGGCGCGGCGGTGACGGCCGCCGCCGAGATCGGCTATCCGGTGATGGTCAAGGCCGCCGCCGGTGGCGGCGGCATGGGCATGGGCGTGGCCGTCGACGAGGCCGCGCTGCGCACCGAGTACGACAAGGTGCGCGCGTTCGCCGAGCGGATGTTCGGCGACGGCTCGGTGTTGATTGAGCGGTATTTCCCCCGGGTGCGGCACGTCGAGGTGCAGATCCTCGGCCTGGCCGATGGCCGGGTGGTGGCGCTCGGCGAGCGGGAGTGCTCGGTGCAGCGCCGCAACCAGAAGTTGGTCGAGGAGTCTCCGTCGCCAGCGGTCTCGCCGGAGCTGCGGTCTCGCCTCCTGGCGGCGGCGGTGCGCGCCGGTGAGGCGGTCGGCTACCGCAACGCGGGCACGGTGGAGTGCCTGTTGGTCCCGCGTGAGCGGGACGCTGCTGGCGCTGTTCCCGGGTCCGACGAGTTCTTCTTCCTGGAGATGAACACGCGGCTGCAGGTGGAGCACCCGGTGACCGAGTACGTCTACGGTGTCGACCTGGTCGAGGAGCAGCTGCGGGTGGCGTCGGGGCTGGCGCCGACGTTCGACCCGGACGCGCTGACCCCGCGTGGCCACGCCATCGAGATGCGGATCAACGCTGAGGACCCGAAGCGCTTCCTGCCCGGCCCCGGCGTGGTCAGGACCTGGGTGGAGCCGACGGGTGAGGGTGTCCGGGTGGACTCCGGCTACACCGAGGGCAACACGGTCACCCCGTTCTACGACAGCCTGATGGCCAAGCTGATCATCAGCGGCGACACCCGCGACGAGGTGCTCGCCCGCGCAAAGGCCGCGGTCAGCGCCTTCCAGATCGAAGGCCCAAAGAACAACGTCCCCTTCTTCGCCGAGCTCCTGCAAAACGAGGAGTTCCTCTCCGGCGCCTACGACACCGGCATCGTGTCCCGCATGCGCTGACCGCACCCCCACCCTTGTTGATCAAGAGGTTTGCGTCAGGATTCCTGCCACGGATGACGCAAACCTCTTGATCGACGTCAGTCCTGGCCGGAGTGGCATGCTGGGGGAACTCCAGCACAGCTTGACGTCACAGTGAGGTGACCCCTTATGGCGGACCTGCCGGATTCCGTTCTGATTCGCGAGGTTGGGCCTCGGGACGGGTTGCAGAACGAGGACCCGATCCCGACCGAGGCCAAGGTGCGCCTGCTCGACGCGCTCTCCGGCACCGGCGTACGCCGGATCGAGGCGGTGTCGTTCGTGCACCCGAAGGCGATCCCGCAGATGGCCGACGCCGACGAGGTGTGGCAGCGGGCGGCGAAGGCCGACGGGGTGCGCTACTCGGCGCTGGTGCCGAACACCCGCGGTGCCCAGCGGGCCCTCGCCGCCGGGTTCACCGAGATCGAGGTGGTGGTCTCGGCCAGCGACACGCACAACCGGCGCAACGTCAACCGATCCACCGATGAGTCGCTGGACGACATCGCCGAGCTGATCGACCTGCTGCACGGCGCCTCCGCGCGGGTCGAGGTCATCGTGGCGACCAGCTTCGGCTGCCCGTACGAGGGGGACATCGACCCGGCGCGGGTGGCTGGCATCGTCGATCGGGTGGTTCGCGACGGCGCGGACCGGGTCGCGTTCGGCGACACCACCGGCATGGGCACTCCGCGTCGGGTCCGCGAGTTGCTGACCGCGGTACGCGACCGCAACGCGCACGTGCCGGTGCTGCTGCACTTCCACAACACCCGGGGTACGGCGCTGGCCAACCTGTTGACCGCGCTGGAGCTGGGGGTGACCGAGTTCGACGCCAGCGTCGGTGGTCTGGGCGGCTGCCCGTACGCGCCGGGGGCGAGCGGCAACCTGGCCACCGAGGAGGCGGTGCACATGCTGCACGACATGGGCATCGACACCGGCATCGACCTGGCGGCCCTCATCGAGGCGGCCGAGTTGGCCGAGCACCTGCTCGGCAAGAAGTTGCCGTCCGGCGTGCTGCGGGCCGGCCCCCGGACCCGACTGACGCCGATGCCGAGCTGATCGCTCGGGAACGCGGGGAGGGGCCGGCACGATGCCGGCCCCTCCCGTCGTACCGGTCGATCAGCTCACGGAGGTGAGCATGCTCGGCCAGCTGTCGCGGAAGATGTCCGCCCCGGCGCGGTCCGTGCTGCGCTCGGTGGCGGCGAAGGTGCCGGCGAAGAGGTTGCTCACCCGGTTCGCCTCGGCGGTGCTCGGGTACGGGTTGGTGCAGCTGGTGCCGGCGCTGCCGCCGGACATCAGCAGCGAGCAGTTCCCGTTGTAGTTGTCCGGCAGGCCGAGGATGTGCCCGATCTCGTGGGTCATGATCCGCAGCGGGCTGTACTGCGCGGCCTGCTGCGTGTCGATGTAGACCCGGCCGTTGCCGAGACTGGTCCGCACGGCGTACGAGCCACCGCCGGTGATCTGGTAGATCCGCAGGTTGGAGCCGCAGTTCGCCGTGAGCGTCAGGTTGACGGTGGCGTTGTTCCAGATCGAGGCGGCCTGGCTGGCGGTGCCGGCGTAGTTGCCTGCCTGGCTGGTGTTGTAGCAGATGGTCATGGCGGCGGACGCGGGCGAGGGGTTGGCGACCGTTACGCCGAGGGTGGCAAGGGCGGTCGCGAGCAACGCGACCGCGAGCCGATTGAGTCGTGAGGTCATCGCTGACTCCAATCCAGAGGAGGGGGTGTCAGGAGCCTAGCGACACAGATTCATGTTTTTCAATGTTTATCTCTGAGCTTCACCCTCCGGATTCGCCCATGGGTCGCCGCCGGCGGCACGAGTGCGCTAGCCTAACGATCGTTTAGGTCAGTATGGCGAGGGAGTCGGCGTGACGCTCGACGGTGAGGCACTGGAGCAGCTGCGCAAGCGGGCCCGGTCCGGCGGCGCGGACAAATACCACGCGGCCAACGCGGCCAAGGGCAAGCTCTTCGCTCGTGAGCGGGTCGCGCTCCTGGTCGACGAGGGCTCGTTCGTCGAGGACGGCCTCTACGCCAACACGCTGGCCGAGGGCCTGCCCGCCGACGGGGTGGTCACCGGCACCGCCACGATCGACGGCCGGCAGGTCTGCCTGATGGCCAACGACTCCACCGTCAAGGCCGGCAGTTGGGGCGCCCGCACCGTCGAGAAGATCATCCGGATCATCGAGCGGGCGTACGGCACCAGCGTGCCGATGGTCTACCTGGTCGACTCGGCCGGCGCCCGGATCACCGACCAGGTCGACCTCTTCCCCGGCCGGCGTGGCGCCGGCAAGATCTTCTGGAACCAGGTGCGCGCCTCGGGCGCGATCCCGCAGGTGTGCGCGTTGTTCGGCCCGAGCGCCGCCGGTGGGGCGTACATTCCGGCGTTCTGCGACGTGGTGGCCCTGGTCGACGGCAACGCCAGCATGTATCTCGGCTCCGACCGGATGGTCGAGATGGTCACCGGCGAGAAGACCACGCTGGAGGCGATGGGCGGGGCCAAGGTGCACACCGCCGAATCCGGCGTCGGGCACTTCCTCTGCCAGACCGAGGCCGACGCGCTCGACGTGGTGCGCCGTTACCTGTCGTACCTGCCGGCCAACTGGACCCAGGCGCCGCCAGCCGCCGAGGCGGTCGCCGCGCCCGCGAAGGCCGACCTGGCCGCGCTGGTGCCGGCCAGCGAGCGGCAGGCGTTCGACATGCGGCGGTACGTCAAGGGCCTGCTCGACGAGGGTTCCTTCTTCGAGATCCAGGCGCTCTGGGCCAAGGAGCTGACCATCGGCTTCGGCCGGCTGAACGGCGAGGTCGTCGGCGTCATCGGCAACAACTCGATGTTCAAGGGCGGCGTGCTCTTCGTCGACTCGGCCGACAAGGCGACCCGGTTCGTGCAGCTCTGCGACGCGTTCAACGTGCCGCTGCTCTTCCTCAGCGACGTGCCCGGCTTCATGGTCGGCAGCGTCGTGGAGAAGCAGGGCATCATCCGGCACGGCGCCAAGATGATCACCGCGATCTCCGAGGCGACCGTGCCGAAGATCTGTGTTGTCGTCCGTAAGGCGTACGGCGCCGGCCTCTACGCGATGGCCGGCCCCGGGTTCGAGCCGGACGCCACCATCGCGCTGCCCAGCGCGAAGATCGCGGTGATGGGGGCCGAGGCCGCCGTTAACGCGGTCTACGCCAACAAGATCGCCGCCATCCCGGACGCCGACGAGCGGGCCGCCTTCGTCGCCGCGAAGCGCGCCGAGTACGAGCAGGACATCGACGTCGTCCGGCTCGCCAGCGAACTGGTGGTGGACGCCATCGTCGAGCCGCACGACCTGCGCACCGAGCTGGTCCGTCGGTTCGCTGCCGCGCGTACGAAGGATCGGCACTTCTCCCGCCGTCGGCACGGCGTCACCCCGGTCTGATCTTCGACTGAGGCCCCACAGCGACCCGTCCGGCGTCACGAGCGCCTGGCGGACCGTCCCCACAGGAGGATGAGATGGACTTCCGGCTCACCGATGAACAAGCGGCGCTGCGGGAAAGCGTGCGGGAATTCGCGCGCGAGGTGGTCGCCCCGGTCATTGCCGAGCACTACGAGCAGCACACCTTTCCGTACGAGGTGATCCGGCAGATGGGCAAGATGGGCCTGTTCGGCCTGCCCTTCGGCGAGGAGCACGGCGGCATGGGCGGCGACTACTTCGCGCTCTGCCTGGCCCTGGAGGAGTTGGCCCGGGTCGACTCCAGCGTGGCTATCACGCTGGAGGCGGCGGTCTCACTGGGCGCGATGCCGATCTACCGCTTCGGCACCGAGGAGCAGAAGGCGACCTGGCTGCCCAAGCTGCTCAGCGGCGAGGCGCTGGCCGGTTTCGGTCTCACCGAGCCGGGCACCGGTTCGGACGCCGCCGGCACCCAGACGCGGGCGGTGCTGGACGGTGACGAGTGGGTGATCAACGGGTCGAAGGCGTTCATCACCAACTCGGGGACCGACATCACGGCCATGGTCACCGTCACCGCGGTGACCGGCACGAACCCGGACGGCTCGAAGGAGTTGTCGACCATCATCGTGCCGACCGGCACGCCCGGGTTCACCGTGGCGCCGGGCTACTCCAAGGTGGGGTGGAACGCCTCGGACACCCACGAGTTGACCTTCGACGACTGCCGGGTGCCGGCGGCCAACCTGCTCGGCGAGCGGGGCCGGGGCTTCGCCCAGTTCCTGCGGATCCTCGACGAGGGCCGGATCGCCATCGCCGCGCTGGCCGTCGGCCTCGCCCAGGGCTGCGTCGACGAGTCGATCAGGTACGCCAAGGAGCGGCACGCCTTCGGCCGGCCGATCGGCGCCAACCAGGCCATCCAGTTCAAGATCGCCGACATGGAGCTCAAGGCGCACACCGCCCGGCTGGCCTACTACGACGCCGCGGCTCGGATGCTGGCCGGTGAGCCGTTCAAGCGACAGGCCGCCATCGCCAAACTGCACGCCAGCACGATCGCGGTGGACAACGCCCGGGAGGCCACCCAGATCCACGGCGGGTACGGCTTCATGAACGAGTACCCGGTGGCGCGGTTCTGGCGGGACTCCAAGATCCTGGAGATCGGTGAGGGCACCAGCGAGGTGCAGCGCATGATCATCGCGCGCGATCTGGGGCTCTGAAAGGTCCGGCCGAGCTGGCCGACCATCCGTTCCGGGTGGGCTGTCGGATATCGGCGAGCGGGCGTCGGTAGCCCGACGTTCGACTGCCAACGGCCCGAGTGGATCCGTACTCTTCGTGCCCATGACTCCGGATCATGATCGGTCGCGGAGCTCGACTGGCCGTGCCGTCCTGTCGGAGCTGCTCTGCGGGCATCGACGCGCCGCCGGCCTGACCCAGGCCGAGCTGGCGTCCCGGGCCGGGGTGGGTGTGCGGACGGTACGTGACCTGGAGCGGGGCCGGTCGCTCCGGCCACAGCGCACCACAGTCGAGCTGCTCGCTGCGGCGATGGCGCTGACCGGCACCAGCCGGGCGGCGTTCCTGGCCGCGGCCCGCAGCACCGGTGGCGGTGAGCCACCCCAGCCGGATGGCACCCCGGCGGCGCTCGCGGTCACCGGCAGCACCGCCTCGACGGCCGAGCCAGCCGGACCCGACCCGCAGGTCGCTCTTCCACCGCCGGTCGCGCTGATCGGCCGCGACAGCGATGTCACGGAGCTGGCCGGGATGCTGACCGCGGAGCGTGGCCCCCGACTGGTGAGCCTGGTCGGGCTGGCCGGGGTTGGCAAGACCGCGCTCGCGCTCTCCGTCGCGCACGCGGCAGCCGGTGCCCACCCGGGCGGCGTGGCGGGGGTGCTGGTCGGCGAGGGTTCGGACGGACCGGACGTGCTCGCCGCCTCGCTGGCGGTGCTCGGTGCGGCCCGGCTGCCGGAACTCGTCGCCCGGCTCGCCGGCCGGCCCGCGCTGCTGGTCATGGACGCGATAGAGCACTCGCCCGGCCCGGTGGCCGCGACGCTGCACCGGTTGATCGGTGCCCTCCCCTCGTTGCGGGTGCTGGTGACCGGCCGGCATCCGGTCGGGCTGCCCGGGGAGCGGGTCTGGCCGGTCGCGCCACTCGACGTACCCCCGCCGGGTGCCGAGCGGCGCGGGCCGGCCACGCTCGGGTCCTGGCCGGCGGTCGCGCTGTTCACCACCCGTCTGGCCCAGGTCCGTCGGGAGCCTCCTGCCGCGGACGAGCTGCCTGCTCTGGCCGCGCTGGTCCGCCGGCTGGGCGGGCTGCCGCTGGCCATCGAGCTGATGGCCGCCCGCGGCCGGATCCTCGACCTCACCGAGCTGCTCGACAGGTACGGCGACCGCGTGCTCGACCTGGCCACCCCCGCCGATCCGGCGGTCCACCCCGGCTGGGACAGGCCGGATGGGCCCCGCCGCTCGGTCGGCGCGGACGACACCGGGGCGGTGGTGGTGGTGACCCTGCGGGACGCGGTGGAGACCAGCTACCGGCTGCTCGCGTCGAACGAGCGGGCGGCGCTGCGCAGGCTCGCCGTGTTCGGTAACCGGTGGTCGGTGGAACTGGCCGAGGAAATGCTCGTCGACAAGGTCGATCGGGACGACGCGGTGGCGATCGATCCCGTTCTCCTGCTGGACCGGCTCGTCGAACTCGGCCTGCTGAGCGTGCGCGGAACCGGGCCGTCCCGGTTCCGGCTACTCGACGCGGTACGCGACTTCGCCACCGAGCAGGCGGCCGGCGGTGGCGAGCTGACCTGTATCCGGCGTCGGCATGCGGTGGTGATCGCCCGACTGGTCGCGCGGATCGCCGCCGATCTGGTCGGTCCCCTGCTGCCCGAGGCGTTGCATCGGCTGGACGAGGTGAGCAGCGACATCAGTTCGGCGCTGGCCCACGCCGCGACCGACGATCCGGTGACCGCTCTCCGTCTGGCGGCGTCCCTGACCCGCTGGTGGCGGTTCCGTGGCCGCGACGTCGCCGGCCGGCAGTGGCTGCGCCGGTTGTTGGCCGATCCGCGGACCGTCGACGCCGACCCCGTGCTGCGGGGCTGGGGCGAACTCGGGGTGGCCCGGCTCGCCGCCGAGCACGGCGCGGGCGCCGACGAGTTGCCGACGGCACGGGCCGCGTTGGACGCGTTTCGGCAGGCCGGCGACATCAGCGGGGAGTTGGAGGCGCGGATCGTGCTGGGCGCCCTGCTGATCGGTGTCGGCCGGCGCGACGAGGCCCGCGAGCAGGCCGAGACGGTGCTTCAGCTGGCCTCCCGCAACAACCGGGTCCGGGACATGGCGGTGGCCCAGAACAGTCTCGCCTGGCACGAGATCCGGGTCGCCGATCTGGCCGCGGCGCACCGCCGGCTGGCTGCGGTGGACCGGCTCACCGCCGAGTGTGGTGAGCAGCGGCTGCGGGCGCTCTCCTGGGCCAACCGGGCCGAGGTCGTCCGCCTGGAGGGCCGGTACGCGGACGCGGTGGACCAGGGCCGACGGGCGGTGGCGGCGTTGTCCGAGCTGGGTGATCCGCGGCATCGCCGACGGGTGCTCGGCACGATCGGGTTGGCGCTCGCCCAGGACGGTCGCGGTGACGAGGCGTCCGAGGTGCTCACCGAGTTGCGCGCCGACACCGCCGAACTGGCGGTCGCCGCACGGTCGCGGCCGCCAGCGGAGCGAGCCGGGCCGCCGCAGCCGCGTCTGGACGGTGTGGTGCCGGCCGGGGGCGGCCCGAAGGCGGCGATCTGCGCGTTGATCGAGGGGAACGTGGCGCTGCACCGGGGTGACCGGGAGTTGGCGGCCGAGTGGTTCGCCGCCGCTGCCGAGGCCGGTCAGGACCGGCGGGACGCGGTGGAGGCGCTGGTCGGGCTGGCTGCGAGCACTGCTGACCCGGCGATCCTCGACCAGCTCGACCGGGTCTGCCAGGAGCGGGGCGTCCGCCTGCTGCCGCAGGAGTCGGAACTGCTCTACGCGCTGACCGCCGGCCGGGGCGGGCCGCCCGCGCGATAGTCGTGAGCGGGTTGCCGGGTGGGGAGTGGCGCGGGCGAAAAGCCCCCTTGGTGCTGCCCCTCGCTGTTCGCCCGCGCCGTCACCCCCCGGTGATCCCCGGTTGACGAAAGCCTGCCACCGCGATCGAGGTGGAAAGCCTGTTTCGGGCGGCATGTCCGGCTGGTTGGGTCAGTTCTGCCGGTCTTTCTGCCGGTGCTGCCACCGCGTCAGAGCACGGGTGCTCAGGGTCGGGTGGCGCCATCGCTGGCGATGATCTGCTGATCAGGGCTGACATCGTCGCTGCCGGCGGTGGCACAGGGATGCGCGGCGTCGCGGACCCGGCGTAGCCCGTCGAGCAGAGCCGCCAGGGCATCGGGGTCGAGTTGCCCGGTGAACCACTGCTCGATCATCTGCAGGTGCCCGGGTAGCGTCTCGTTCAGTCGCTGCATCCCGGCGGCAGTGACCACCGCGTACGAGCTGCGCCGGTCGCTCGGGCAGGCCTGCCGGACGAGCAGCCCGTCACGTTCCATCCGGTCCACCACGCGGGTCACCCCGCTGGTCGACAGGGAGGTCTGCGCGGCAAGGTCGGTCATGCGCAGCTGATTGCCCGGCGAGCGGGCCAGTCGGGTGATGACCTCGAACTCGACCGCGGAGAGGCCGTGCTCCTCGAGTTGGGCGGTGAACCGGGTTGACAGCCCGGCGTGTGCCTCGAAAAGCAGGCCGACGGCGGTGATCCGGGGATCGTCGAAGACGTTGGTCACTCGTTCACTCTACCAGTACTTGACACGGGGAATGTTGTTGCGGTTATAGTTGCTGAAGCAGTCGTTGGGCTACTAAACAATTCTCCTGGAGGACAGCAGCATGACCAGCAGCACCGATGCGGTTACCCGCGACTGGGACGGCCTCACCATCCCGGCGGCCGGCACCTACGCGCTCGACGTGGCGCACAAGCGGGTGGGCTTCGTTGCCCGGCACATGATGGTGAGCAAGGTCCGCGGTGAGTTCAACGAGGCGACCGCCACCATCACCGTCGCCGAGGACCCGCTGCAGTCGTCGGTCGTCGCGACCATCCAGGCCGCCAGCATCGACACCACCCAGGCCGACCGGGACGCGCACCTGCGCAGCCCCGAGTTCCTGGACTCGGACAAGTTCCCGACGCTCGAGTTCCGCAGCACCGGGGTCAAGTCCCGTCGTGGCAACGAGTTCGTGCTCACCGGTGAGCTGAGCATCAAGGACGTCACCCGGCCGGTCGAGCTGGAGGTGGAGTTCGAGGGTGTCGGTCGTAGCCCGTTCGGCCAGGACATCTTCGGCTTCTCCGCGAGCACCGAGATCGACCGCGAGGAGTTCGGCCTGACCTGGAACGTCGCCCTGGAGACCGGGGGCGTGCTGGTCAGCCGCAAGATCAAGATCGAGATCGAGGGCGAGGCCGTCCGCCAGGCCTGATCCCCCGGATCATCGGTACGCAGGGCCCGCGCCGCACGTCGGCGCGGGCCCTGCGTCGTCTCCCCGCCGGACGTCGGCGTCGTGGTAATTGTCACGAGATGTTCGCACCGACATGTGATCCGGTCGAACACCGGCGGGGTACAGATGCCGCCACGAGCGTGCCCGCTCGGGTCGACGTCGGATCACTGCCTCTGACCTCTGGCCCCGGTCAGGTGGGCGCTCCTAACGTGGATGGTTCACAATGCGCTTCCGGGACGGCAGGATCCCGATCGCGTCGGCGTCGGGAGGACACATGGGCAGGGACGTCTCGCAGGGCGCCTTCACCCGGGAGGATCGCGTCCGCTATCGGCAGAAGGTGCGACGGTGCCTCGACGTCTTCGCCCTGATGCTGGACGACTTCGGGTTCGACGCCGACCGGCCGATGACCGGCCTGGAGATCGAGCTCAACCTGGTCGACTCGGCGGCCGAGCCGGCGATGCGCAACGAGGAGATCCTCGCCGACATCGCCGACCCGCTCTTCCAGACCGAGCTGGGGCAGTTCAACCTGGAACTCAACGCCGAGCCCCGACTGATCGAGGGCACCGGCTTCGCCGACTACGAACACGACCTGCGCGGCAGCCTCTCCCGGGCCGACGAGCGCGCGGCCAAGTCCGACGCGAAGATCGTCCTGGTCGGCATCCTGCCCACCCTCACCGAGGGCCACCTGGTCGAGGACAATCTCTCCACCAACGAGCGCTACCGGGTGCTCAACGACCAGATCGTCGGCGCCCGGGGCGAGGACATCGAGCTCGACATCCGTGGTGTCGAGCAGTTGCGGACGCACACCGACTCGATCGCCCCCGAGGCCGCCTGCACCAGCCTCCAGTTCCACCTCCAGGTGGCACCGGACAGCTTCGCCGACTACTGGAACGCGTCTCAGGCCATCGCCGGTGTGCAGGTCGCGATCGGGGCGAACAGCCCCTTCCTGTACGGCCGCCAACTGTGGGCCGAGACGCGGATCGCCCTGTTCCAGCAGGCCACCGACACTCGTCCGGACGAGCTCAAGGCCCAGGGCGTACGGCCCCGGGTGTGGTTCGGCGAGCGGTGGATCACCTCGATCTTCGACCTGTTCGAGGAGAACGTCCGGTACTTCCCGCCACTGCTGCCGATCTGCGAGGACGAGGACCCGGTGGAGGTGCTGCACGCCGGCGGTGTGCCGCAGCTCGGGGAGTTGAGGCTGCACAACGGCACGGTCTACCGGTGGAACCGTCCGGTCTACGACATCATGAACGGCCGTCCACACCTGCGGGTGGAGAACCGGGTACTGCCGGCTGGTCCGACGGTGGTGGACATGCTCGCCAACGCGGCCTTCTACTTCGGGCTGGCACGCGGTCTGGCCGAGGCGGAGCGTCCGATCTGGAGCCAACTCACCTTCAGTTCCGCCGAGGAGAACTTCCACGCCGCCGCCCGACGTGGCCTCGACGCCGTGCTGCACTGGCCCGGGCTCGGCGACGTGCCGGTCACCAAGCTGGTGCTGGAGCAGTTGCTGCCCACCGCCGCCGCCGGCCTGGACGGGTTCGGTGTCGCCCCGGAGCAGAGGGACCGGCTGCTCGGCATCATCGAGCAGCGCTGCCGAACCGGCCGCAACGGTGCCGTCTGGCAGACCGAGGCGGTCTGGGCGGCGGAGCGGCGCCGGGGCCTGGACCGGGCCGGGGCGCTGCACCACATGGTCCAGCGGTACGCGGAACTTCAGCGCGCCAACGAACCCGTTCACACCTGGCCGGTCGACTGACCCGCGCAGCCGGGGTCAGTCGGTGGTGGGGCGGGCTGGCCGCCGGGTTGACCGGCCACGCCGGCTGCTCGCTGTCGGGTCCTCCGCCGCTCCGCCGCCCGCGGGGTCGGCAGGGCCGGATTCGGCAGGGCCGGAGAGGCTCGGCTTCGTACGCGGCGCCGGCACCCGGGGGACGGCGGCAGTCTCGCCCGGCTGGGAGCCCGTCCTGGCTGTCTGCGGTGCGGCGTCGGCCCTGCCGCGCCGAGCTGCGGTGCCGATCGACGAGCCGAAAGCCGACGGCTCGGAGTCGGTGACCGCAGTCGGGTTGGCCCGAGCGGTCGAGGTCCGCCCGCTCGCGGTGGCAGAGGTCGAGTCGGTCTGAGCCGGCTCGGTCTTCGTGCCCGGACCAGCCGCACTCCGGGTGGCCGCGCGGTTCCGGTCGGCACGCTCGCCGAGGACGGCGGCCAGCACCGAGCCGCCGAGGCCGACGATCACCGCGTACGGGGCGATCAGTTGGGTGGACAGCTGCGCGGGGCCCAGCGTCGACCACTGCGGCAGGGTGGTCAGGTAGGCGAGCGCGACGAGCACCGGGCCGGCCGCGCCGGAAGCCGCCGCGCCGACACGGTGCGCGGCCGACCGGGCGACCCGCCGGGCGGCCAGCACGCCGATCAGCAGCGCGGGCACGAGTGCCAGCAGCGCACCGGGCCAGTAGAGCTGGTCGGAGATCCAGTACCGCGGGTGGTCCGGGTCGAGCTGCCAGGTGCCGAGTTGAGCGCCGGTCAGCCCTCGTCCGACGCGTACCCCGTCGATCACCGAGACCACCGCGAGCAGCCAGAGCCAGGCGGCCGTCACGGTCACGTTGATCGCGGCGGCCCGGGAGCGAAGCGCCCAGATCGCGACGAACACGCCGATCAGGATGCCCAGCACCGCCTGTACGGCGGCCGTCCGTTGCGGCGCGCCGGTGTCGGCGCCGATCGCGACCCGCGCGGGTACGGCGATCAGCAGCACGGTGACCAGCCCGCCGATCCCGGCGCCGAGCGCCAGGGCCACCCGCCGCAGCAGGCCACCACGGTCGTTGGGCGGGGCCTCGGCCACCTGCGCCGACTGCGTGTCCGTCGCCTCCGGGCCGGTGGCGTCGCCGGCCGATGGGCGCCCGCCACCGTGGGTCGCCTGCTCCGGCGCGATCGCGGGGTCAGAGCCGTCCGTCGTCTCCGGGTCGGTCACCTGAGGCCTGGCCGCCGCCGGTGCGTTCCGTTGGTGGAGCCGCTGCGCGCAGACCGCGCCCAGCACCGTCGAGCTGGCGGCAAGCCAGGTGGCCCAGGCGAGGCCGTCCGCCCAGGCTGTTTCGGTGGCCCCGGCATCGGTGGGCGTCCAGGTGATGACGCCGAGCCCGTAGCCGAAGCCCAGTTGCGCGGCGCCTGCGCCGGCAGCGACCCCGATCGCCGTAGCGATCGACACTCCCCAGCCCTGTCTGGCCATGCCGGGCAGCGTAACGTCCCGTCGTCGGCGCGGCGAGTCGCAACGACCCGCCGCTAGGGACCGCAGGCGGAGCGTGTTGGGCGGCAACCGGTACGGTCGCCGGTGATGAGGCGGTGGGCGGTATGACGGACGCGAACACGGGTCAGCGGGATTCCACCGGTGGCCGGGACGGCGGCGGTGCGGGCCGGGCCAGCGTACTGCTGGGTGGTGGGTTGGTCGCCGTGCTGCTCGCCGCGGTCGGCGCGACCGGTGGCTGGCTGCTGGCCGGCGAGGACGACACACCCTCGGCGGATCCGCTGGCCGTCGCGACCGCGACCGGTACTCCGACCGGTCGGGCCACCGCGCCCCGGCCGAGCACCGGCCGGACCACACCGTCGGCCGTCCGGACCTCCGCCACCGCAACCAAGGGGGCCGGCCTGACCGTGCCACCGGTGGTCGGCACCGACTTCGTGGAGGCCCGGGACATGTTGCGCAAGCAGCGACTGGGCTGGCGGCTGGTCTTTGGCGGTGGCGCCGGGCGTTCGGTCGAGAGCGCCTCACCGGCCGTGGGCACCGAGGTTGCCCGGGGTACGACAGTGCAACTGCAGGTGGCCGGGCCAGCGCCCGCCGCCGAGGTGCCGGACGTGGTCGGCGAGGACTGCGCCAGGGCGGTCGACGAGCTGATCGACGAAGGCCTCTACCCGCGCTACGTCAGTGGACGCAGCGGAAAGGTCAGCCGGCAGAATCCAGCCGAGGACGGTTCTGCCCGGTGGAACGACGAGGTCAGCATCTGGTGTGGGACGGGCGGCCTCCAGCCGCCAACGACGAAACCCACTTCCTGATCTGAGGCCCCCGGCGTCGAGCGGTCCAAGGTCGTGCGCCACGCCCGTGCCGGTGGCCGGCGCGACTCGGCACGCTGATCCCCACCGATGACGGCGTGGGCGACTAGGTTGGCGGTCGAGGGCCATAACGCCCGTCCGGTTCGGGAAAGGACGTGCGATGAGCGACGACCGCCAGGAGCCTCCCGCCAGCGAGCACGACGACGACCGGACCCGCCCTCTGCCACCCGCCGCCGACCGGCCGGAGCCACCGAAACCGGCCCGACCTGCCACCGATCCGGATGAGACGGCGCCGTTCGACCGTGCCGCATCGCCGGATGAGACGGCGCCGTTCGACCGGCCTGTCCCGGCTGGTCCCGCCGTGTCTCCCGACCAGACCGTGCCGATTGATCGTTCTACCGGCACGCAGCCGGGCACGCCGGTCGACCGGACGGAGCGGATGCCCGCCGAGCGGCCGACCCCGCCGTCGTGGTCCGGGCGGGCGGAGGTTCGGCCGCCCCGGCCGGCCGAACCCTCCGGGGAGTGGTACGTCGAGGAGCAGGGTGGCCGACGCTGGTGGCTGCCGATCCTCTGGGGTGTGCTCGCGTTGCTGCTCGCCGGCCTGCTCGGCGGAGCGATCTGGTGGGGGCTCGCCAACCAGGATGACGACCGGGACGAACCGGGTTCCACCCCGTCCCTCCCGCCGGCCAGCGCCACCAGCGCCGCGCCGACCAGCGCATCCCCCACCTCGGCGGCGCCGACCAGCGAGACGCCGAGCAGCCCGGCCGCCACCACCGCGCCGGCCGAGGTGCCGGTGCCACCGCTCGCCGGCCTACCGCAGGCCACCGCGGAGGGGTTGCTGAACCGGCTGGGCCTGGCCTACCGGGTGGTGTACCGCCCGTCCGAGCTGCCGCCCGGAACTGTGGTGGGCACCGAGCCGGGGGCAGGCACGCCAGTGTCGACCGACGACGAGGTGTTGTTGGTGATCTCCCAGGAGCGGTCCTCGACCGCGTCGACCCCGACCACGCCGAGCCCGACGGTGACGAGCACGCCGTGACCGGTGGTCACCACATCCGACGACGGGTGCCGACCAGGCCGAGGCCAGCCAGCGAGATGGCGAGGCCGAAGATCCCCGACCAGAACAGGGAGCGGCGGATGTCCGTCGCGGTGTGCCCGGTCGGAGCTGCTTCGGTGAGTTCCTGACGGCCGTTGGACTGGCCGCCGCCGAGGCCGGCCACCGGCCCGGTCGGGTCGGCAACTCCGGCGTGGCTGCCCGGGGCGTCGGCGCCGATCCAGCCGGTTTCCCCGTGCGTTGATGGACCGTCGTCCATCGGCGGGTCGGCGTCGACCACGGTGATCTCCGGTGCGGGCACCGGCGCGGTCAGCCGGGTGGACGACATCGCCGGGTCGTGGACGAGGACCACGAGTGTGGCCATCGCCCCGAACAGGGCGAGCAGTCCAAATGCATAGGCGATACGGGAGCGGTGATGCCGCCGCAGGGCGGGCTGATTGACCATGACCATCCCAGGGTCAGGGTCCTGGACGCGCGGGTGGAACGGTGCCGGGGTGGGCGTACCGATTCTATGGCGGCGGCACGCCCACTGGCGGCGGATCTGGTCGGTCAGCTCACCCGGACCGGGGTACGGGCGATCGGCCGCCGGGCCCGTACGGTGTGCGGGCGGGGCTCGGGCGCGGCCTGCAGTTGCTGCAGCCCTTCCCGCTGGACGAAGATCGACCGTCGGTTGACAGCGTCGCCCGCGACGTTCAACTCGTAGCCGTCGAGCCAGAGCCAACCGTCGTAGGTGGGCCAGTCGAGGACCCGGATCACCCGGAACTTGATGGGCCTGAGGAACTGGACACTCGCCGCGCGAGTCACGTGCAGAACGTCACCGGTGCGGGGAAGCACATGGGCTCCTGGGAAGGATCGGCCGGCGATTGTGCCGGCGGTGCCTGAACGGGGGACGTCTCGGCCGGCGACGGGGTCGTGCCTCGTGAACCGGTGGTGCGGATGGTGGTGGTCGGGCCGTACTCCGCTGGTGGCGTGCCGCCACCCGACCATCACCCGGCTGCTTCCGGGAACCGCGCCCGCCGCCGCAGCTTGCCGGCTTGCAGCGGCGGGGTCTTTACCCCGGAGCAGGTCTCGGTGTCGCCGGCCGGGCCCGCGTCGTGCCCGGCTTCCCCGGATTGGTGGGGTCACCACTCCGGGGGAGCGGACGGAGACGCTGAGTGATCCGTGCCATACGGACAGAGTGCATCAGGGACGTGCTTCATGCAAGTTGCACGTCGACTTTTGCCGATACGTGAGCGTGTCCCGCGAAAGGGCTATTGAAGCCATCCGCGTCCGGACGGCACACTGAGAGCGGTTTCGCCCGTCGCGGCCGGCCGAGGACCGGCACCATCCCCTCGTCGCGAACGCCCGCCGGTCGACGGTCGCGCCCCCGGCGGGTGTCACCCAGTGGCGCGTCAACCGGAGGTAGCCCGAGTGGGGTCGAGCAGCCAGCGGCGGGGACCAGTGGCTCACGGGTTGCGCGATGAGTGAGCGGCGCAGTCCCACCATCAGACGGCGGCGGCTCGGTGCCGAGCTGCGCCGCCAGAGGGAGTCCGCCGGAATAACCATCGAGGTGGTCGCCGAGCAGTTGGAGTGCTCGGCGTCGAAGGTCTCCCGGATCGAGACCGGGCACACCACCGCCACCCCTCGCGACGTGCGGGACATGCTGCGGATCTACGGCGTGGTCGGTGCCGAGAGCGACGAGCTCGTGCAGATCGCACGGGAGGCCCGACAGAAGGGCTGGTGGCACCCGTACAGCACGGTGCTCGTCGGCGCGTACGTCGGGTTGGAGGCGGCGGCGAGCTCGATCCGGGCATATGAACAACAGGTCGTGCCGGGCCTTCTGGAGACCGAGGAGTACGCCGGCGCGATGATCCGCGCGGCTCGGCCGGATTTCACCGCCGACCAGGTGCACCAGAGGGTGCGTGTCCGTCTGGGCCGTCAGTCGTTATTGACCCAGGACGATCCGGTCGATCTGTGGGTGGTGCTCGATGAGGCGGTGGTGAGTCGGCCGGTGGGCGGGGACGAGGTGATGCGCGGCCAACTCAAGCGGTTGGTCGAGGTGGCCGAGTTGCCGAACGTGACGCTGCAGATCCTGCCCTTCGAGGTGGGTGCGCACGCCGGCATGGACGGCACTTTCACGATCCTCAGCTTCCCTGAGCCCGGTGATCCGGATGTTGTGTACGCGGAGAACGCCACGGGTGGGCTTTTTCTTGAAAAGAGCGACGAACTACAGAAGTACAGCTTCATCTTCGATCACATCCGCGCTGCGGCCATACGCCCAGAGGAGTCCGTCGCACACATCGCAAAACTGGCAGAGGAGCCGTTGTGGAAATGGCGACCAAGGGGTTCCCCGTGGACCTGACGCAGGCAGCATGGTTCAAGAGCTCGAAGAGCGGGCCGAACTGTGACAATTGCGTGGAGGTGGCATACGTGACGGGGGCGGTCGGAGTGCGGGACTCGAAGGACAAGGCGGGCCCAGCCCTGGTCTTCGCACCGGGTGACTGGCACGCCTTCGTCGCCGGCACCCGAGGCGGTGCGTTCGGCGAGTTCTGACCGAGTGGTCAGCTGAGGTCCCCGTCCGGGTTCGCCCGGACGGGGACCTTGCCGTGTCCGGGGAGGGCCCGGCGGCTGGTCGTGTCACGACGGCGGTCGGCGAGGTTCCGCCGGGATTCCCGTCGCCACAGCGGGCCCGTCTCGTTGAACCGGTCGGTACGACGCAGGTCGACGACCTGCCGCACCGATCCGCAACCGAGCGAGGTAGGCGAGACGGATGACGACGATCGGCTCAGACAATCTCACCAACGGTCCGGGCAAACCGGAGCGGTTCGGTGGCAAGTACCGCGGAGCGCGTCGAGACACCGTACTGACCGAGGTGGTGTCGACCGACCAGGAGCTGGGCGGACGGGAGGCGTCTGCCTCCGAGTCGGCCGACCCTCCGCTCTCGCTGCCCTCGCTGGACCCGAACCCGCTGGTCGAGCCGTCGTTCCCGCCGACCGGCTGGCCGATGGAGCCCGCCGGGTCGCTGGCCGACCACCCGCTGCTGCGTGGCCTGCTGATGGAGTTGCCGCCGAAGGGCAGTGTGCCACCGCCGGGCTGGCTGGACCGCTGGTTCGAGGCGACTCGGGCGATCCTGGAGTTGCTATACGTGCAGGGCTCCGGCCGTCCCCGCTGACTGTGGTGCCTCCGGCTGGGCCCGCTCGGCGAACCGACTGTGCCGTAGTGCGTGCCGGACACCGATGGCGGCCACCGCGAGCACGCCCACGGTGATCGCCGGGCCGGTGACACCGGGGTCAGCTCCGAGGTCGGTACCGGCCGCCGCGATCACCGCTGGCAGTGTGGCCAGGGCGGTCGCCTGCAGTGGCAGCCCGACGAGCGGATGGGCCGCGGAGGCACGCAGCCCGTGCGGCGCGGGTGTGGCGGGGGCACTGACGAAGGCGCCCGCCCCGGCCCGCAGCCGGCGGATCCGCCGTAGGGAGCAGACCGCCGCCACCAGCGCCGGGCCGGCGGCCAGGGTGAGCCCGGCGGCGGCCCGGTCGACCGGCGTGGCACCGGCACTGAGCAGTCCGCCGCCGAGCACGGCCGCGGTGAGCGCCATACCGGTGAGGGCCAGCACCAGCAACCATCCGGTACGTCGGCGCAGCACGCGGGTGTTGCGCAGCCGGGGCAGCCCGTCGGCGACGACGCCGGCGGTCAGCCAGACGGCGGCGACCGGAAGCAGGATGGTGAGCTGACTCTCCATGTTCGAGAGTCTTTCCCGAATCGCGGCGGGGCGAATCCGGGCCGGTCCCCCGTTCGCCCCGGACGCCGGGCCCGTAGGGGGCCATCCTCTGAAGGTTATGGGTATTTCGACATGTTCAACTGCCTGACGGCTGACCTACCCTCAGCTAGATCGGCACGTGTCGATTGATGTTGCGGCCGGTGGTCGCCTTCCGCCGCCGGTCAGAGGGAGGTAGGAAATGGGTCTTCCACGCAGGTCCGTACTGGTCGGGGTGGCCACGGCGACCGTGCTGGCCGTCGGCACCCCGGCCCTGGCCGCCGCCGAACCCGTCGGCGTGGTTCGGGCCGCCGGCGGAGCCACCGCCGTGCCGGACAGCTACATCGTCGTTCTCAAGGACAGCGCGGTGGCCCGGGACCGGGTCGGCGACACCGCGAAGCGGCTCTCCGGCCGTCACGGCGGCACGGTGGCCCGCACCTACGGCGCGGCGCTGCGCGGCTTCGAGGTCACGGTGAGCGCGAGCGCGGCGGCGCGAATCGCGGCCGACCCCGCAGTGGCGTACGTCGAGCAGAACCACACCGTCTCGATCTCCGGAACACAGGCCAACCCGCCCTCCTGGGGCCTGGACCGGATCGATCAGCGCAACCTGCCGCTGGACAGCTCCTACACCTACCCGAACACGGCGAGCAACGTGCACGCCTACATCATCGACACCGGTATCCGCTTCACCCACAACGACTTCGGTGGTCGGGCCACCTCCGGTTACGACGCCGTGGACGGCGGTTCGGCCGACGACTGCAACGGGCACGGCACGCACGTGGCCGGCACGGTCGGCGGATCCGCGTACGGGGTGGCCAAGGCCGTCCAGCTGGTCGGCGTACGGGTGCTGAACTGCTCCGGCAGTGGCACCAACGCAGGCGTGATCGCCGGCGTCGACTGGGTCACCCAGAACGCGATCAAGCCGGCGGTGGCGAACATGAGCCTCGGCGGCGGCGCGAACAGCTCCCTGGACACCGCCGTCCGTAACTCGATCGCGTCCGGTGTGACGTATGGCCTGGCGGCCGGCAACGACAGTGGCGCGAACGCCTGCAACACCTCGCCGGCGCGCACCGCGGAGGCCATCACGGTGGGCTCGACGACCAACACGGACGCCCGCTCGTCGTTCTCCAACATCGGCACCTGCCTGGACATCTTCGCCCCCGGCTCGTCGATCACCTCGGCCTGGTACAGCAGCAACACGGCGACCAACACGATCAGCGGCACCTCGATGGCCACGCCGCACGTGGTCGGCGCGGCAGCCCTGGTGGCGAGCGCCAACCCGGGCTGGACGCCGCAGCAGGTCCGCGACCAACTGGTCGCCAACGCCACCCCCAACGTGGTGACCAGCCCTGGCACGGGCTCGCCGAACCGGCTGCTCTACGTGGGCACCGGCACCACCCCGCCGCCGCCCACCGGCTGCACCGGCACCAACGGCACCGACGTGGCGATCCCGGACGCTGGCGCGGCGGTGACCAGCTCGATCACCATCGCCGGCTGCGGTCGCAACGCCTCGTCTGCCTCCACGGTCGCGGTGAACATCGTGCACACCTACCGCGGTGACCTGGTCATCGACCTGCTCGCTCCGGACGGCAGCGCGTACCGGTTGAAGAACAGCGGTTCGGACAGCGCCGACAACGTGATCGCCACGTACACGGCCAACGTGTCCGGTGAGGCCGCCGATGGCACCTGGCGCCTCCAGGTGCGCGACGTCTACTCGGCCGACACCGGTTACATCAACACCTGGACCCTGACGGTCTGACCGGTCTCCCACGACCGAGGCCCCACCCCGGGCACGCGGGTGGGGCCTCGGTCGTGCGGATCGGGCTCAGACCGAGAAGGTGGCCGGCCGCTCGGTGGCCGGTGCTGGCGGGCGGGCCTTCCACAGGCCGACCTTCTGCGCGGCGAGCCGGGTCAGGTAGGCCGGGTTGAGGATGACGTAGCGGCGCCAGAGCCTCTTCGGCTCCAGACCGAGACGCCAGAACCACTCCAGGCCGGCGCGCTGCATCCACGGCGGGGGTTGGCGCAGCAGCCCGGCGTGGTAGTCGAAGGCCGCGCCGACCGCCATCAGCGGCATGTCGAGCAGCGGTCGCATCGCGTACGTGAAGACCTCCTGGCGCGGGCAGCCGAGCCCGACCAGGACCAGCCGGGCACCGCTGGACCGGATCCGGTCGGCGATCTCGGCGTCCTCACCGGGCTGGACGGCACGGAACTTGGACGGCTCCACCCCGGCGATCTTCAGCGCGGGGAACATCCGCTCCAGGGCCGGGATCAACCTCGCGAGGGTCTCCTCGGTCGAGCCGTACAGGTAGACCGGCAGCCCTTCGTCGGCGAAGCGCGACAGCACGTGCAGCGTCAGCGTCGGCCCGTAGACCCGGTCGGTGAGCCCGGCGTGGTGCAACAGGTTGAGAGCCCAGCGCACCGGCTGCCCGTCCGGGGTGACCACATCGAAGGAGTTGAGTCGCGCGTTGTGCGCCGGGTCCAGCACTCCGGTCATCACGCCGTGCACGGCCAACGCGGTCAGCGCGAGGGAGCGCCGCTCGTGCGCCGCGGTCACCACCGCGTCGGTCGCCGTGGCGTAGTCGGTGGCGTCGACCAGAACCCCGAGCACGTTGCGCTTGGTCCACGTGGTCATGGGTGAGCCACCCACTTGTCCACGTTGGCCTCGTAAATTTCCCGCAGGATCATCGGCACGTCGTAAGTGATCTTCCAGTCCGGGTACTGCTCCTCGAACCGGGCCATGCTGCTGACGTACCACTGGTGGTCGCCTGTGCGGTTCTGCTCGACGTAGTTGATCTGCGCCTCGCGGCCGGTGATCTCCTCCGCAATGCGGAACGCCTCGATGTGGGAGGTGTTGGAGTGCCGGCCGCCGCCGAGGTTGTAGACCTCCGCGGATCGCGGGGCCCGGAAGAACGCCTCGAACGCGGTCAGCACGTCGCGCGAGTGGATCGCGTCCCGGACCATCTTGCCCTTGTAGCCGAACAGGTTGTATGTCCGGCCCTCCATCACACAGCGCATCAGGTAGGCCAGGAACCCGTGCAGCTCGGCCGCGGAGTGCGCCGGGCCGGTCAGCGTGCCACCTCGGAAGCAGGCGGTCTTCATGTCGAAGTAGCGCCCGTACTCCTGCACCATCACGTCCGCCGCGACCTTCGAGGCGCCGAAGACCGAGTGCAGGGAGTGGTCGATCGACATCTCTTCGGTGATGCCCTGGTGCCAGCGGTGGTCCTCGGGCAGCTCGTACCGTGTCTCCAGCTCGATCAGCGGCAGGCCGTTGGGCCGGTCGCCATAGACCTTGTTGGTCGAGCAGTGGATGAACGGTGCGTCGATCGCATGCCTGCGGGTGTTCTCCAGGATGTTGAGCGTGCCGCCGGCGTTCACGTCGAAGTCCGTGTACGGCTCCTTGGCCGCCCAGTCGTGGCTCGGCTGCGCGGCGCTGTGGATCACCACGGCGATGTCCGAGCCGTACTTCTTGAACACCTGCTCCAGGCCGTCCCGGTCCCGGATGTCCACTGCGAAGTGGGTGTACGCGTTACCCAGGTCACGGCCGAGCCGCTCAAGGCTCCAGGATGTGGAGCCGTCCTCGCCGAAGAAGTACCGGCGCATGTCGTTGTCGATGCCGACGACATCTAGACCGAGGCCGGCGAAGTGCCGGACCGCCTCGGAGCCGATCAAGCCACCCGAGCCTGTCACCAACGCGACACTCACACGCCACTCCTGGTCCATCGAGGGCAGAATCCTTCGGAGCATAGCGCGACGTCCGGCGCGCCCCGATATGACGGAAGGGCCCCGCGTTATGCGGAGCCCTCGTCGGTGGTGGGGATGGGGGGAGTTGAACCCCCACGCCCTTTCGGGCACACGGACCTGAACCGTGCGCGTCTGCCATTCCGCCACATCCCCGTGGCACAACCCGGAACACAGTAGCCGTCCCGGTCCCGCTGTCTCCAACGGGCCTCGGGAATACTACGCTGTCCCAGGCGCTCGCCACGAGCGGTTACCGTTCGTGGCGGACGAAAGATTAGCACGGCAGTCCCGACCCTTTCGAACGGGTCAGGAGCAGGCGGCCGAGCGGCGTGTGAGCTGCGCGCGCGCCGGCCGGATACCATCATGTCCTCGGGACCCGAGGAGGAGCCGGTGAGCGTGCTGCAACGCTTCGAGAAGCGTCTGGAAGGCCTGGTCGAAGGGGCTTTCGCCAAGGTCTTCAAAGGGGTGGTCCACCCCGTGGAGATCCTCAACGCCATGCAGCGGGAGGCCGAGGCGCACAAGGCGATCCTGGCCGGTGGGCGCACGTTGGTGCCCAACCGCTACGTGATCGATCTCTCGCCGTTCGACCATAGTCGGCTGGCGCCGTACGCCGCCGCGCTGGCCCAGGAGTTGGCCCAGTCGCAGGCGGAGTTCATCGGCGAGCAGGCCTGGACGGTCTACGGCGACGTGATCGTGGAGATCGAGCGAGGCGAGGGCCTGGACACGGGCATGTTCCGCGTCACGGCCGAGGTCTACACCGGCGGCGAGGTCGCCCCGGTGTCGGCACCCGGCTACGACGCCGGTCCGCCCGCCTACCCCGCGTACGACCAGGGCGGTGGCTACGGCCCGCCGCCCGGGCACGGCGGGGGTCGCAACGTGCGGCTGGTCTCCGGTGACGGTCGCACCTACCCCCTCCAGATGGGGTCGACGGTGATCGGTCGCGGTGACCAGGCCAATCTGCGCCTGCCCGACGTCGGCATCTCCCGGCGACACGCCCGGCTGGATTTCGATGGCGGTCAGGTCGTGCTGACCGATCTGGGGTCGACCAACGGCACCATGGTCAACGGGCAGCGGGTCTCCGCCGTCGCACTCAACCCCGGTGACATGGTTCAGCTCGGCACCACGACGCTGACCTTCCGCGTGGACGGCTGACCCGCCTTGCCGGAACTGGTCATCACTGTTGCCCGGTTCGGGTTCCTGATCCTGCTGTGGATCTTCGTGTTCACGGTGGTCGGCGTGATTCGCCGGGACCTCTTCGCGGGTGCTCGGTCCGGTCGCCTGGTGGCGGCGCCACGCGCGGTGGGCGCCTCGACGGGGCAGGCGGCGAAGCCGGCGAAGGTGAAGCGGGGCAGGGCGGCACACCAGATGGTGGTGACAGCCGGTCAGCTGGCCGGCACCAGGATCACTCTCGGTGAAGCGCAGATCACCATTGGTAGGGCTGAGGACTCCACCCTGGTCATCACCGACGACTACGCCTCCGCGCGGCACGCCCGGCTCGTGCCGCGCGACGGGCAGTGGTACGTCGAGGACCTCGGCTCGACTAACGGCACGTACCTCGATCGCGCTAAGGTCACCGGACCAACCCCCGTCCCCCTCGGCGTGCCGATCCGGATCGGCCGCACTTCCCTCGAATTACGGCCATGACTCTGACCCTGCGCTATGCGGCCCACAGCGACCGCGGTCTGATCCGAGACGGCAATCAAGACTCCGTCTACGCCGGCCCGCGGCTACTCGCCGTTGCCGACGGCATGGGCGGTATGGCCGCCGGTGACGTCGCCAGCAACATCGTCATCGGTGCCATGGCGCCGCTCGACGAGGACGTCCCAGGGGACGCCCTCGTCGATGCGTTGCGTTCGGCCGTGGGCACCGCCAACCAACATCTCCGCGACACGGTGGACGCCAACCCACAGCTGGAGGGGATGGGCACCACGCTGACAGCGACCCTCTTCACCGGCAGCAAGCTGGGGATGGTCCACATCGGCGACTCGCGGGCCTATCTGCTGCGCAACGGTGAGTTCGCGCAGATCACCAAGGACGACACGTACGTTCAGATGCTCGTCGACGAGGGCCGGATCAGCGCCGAGGAGGCGAGCAGCCACCCGCAGCGGTCGCTGCTCACCCGGGCCCTCGACGGCCGGGACATCGACCCGGAGTACTCGGTGCGCCAGGTTCTGCCCGGCGACCGGTACCTGATCTGCAGCGACGGCCTCTCGGGTGTGGTCAGCGCCGAGACCATCGGTGAGTCCATGCGGGAGTACGCCGACCCGCAGCAGTGCGTCGAGCGGCTGGTGCAGCTCGCGCTGCGCGGCGGTGGACCGGACAACATCACGGTGATCATCGCCGATGCCACGGATCAGGACATCGTCGAGGCGACCCCGATCGTCGGCGGCGCAGCCGCGCGGGACCGGGGAATGGCGACCTCCGCCGACAACTCGACCCCGGCCGCCCGAGCCTCGGCGCTCTCCGCGCCGCGCCCGGCCGTGCCCGAGGAGCCGGCGGCCTCCGACGACGAACCGGACCGGCCGAAGCGTCGCCCGGTACGGGCCGCCGCCATGGCGCTGGCCCTGCTGGTGATCATCGGCGGGGGAGGCTTCGCCGGCTGGACGTACACCCAGCGGCAGTACTACGTGGGAGCCACCGAGGAGGGGCAGGTCGCCGTCTTCCGTGGCGTCCAGGGTCAGATCGCCGGGATGGACCTCTCCACTGTGCACCGTCGCAGTGGCACCCGGCTGGACGACCTCACTGTCGCTGCGCAGGACACCGTCAAGGTGGGCATCCGGGCCAAGAGCGAGCCGGACGCCGAGCGCCAGCTCACCGAGCTGACCAGCGACACCCCGAGCAACCCCAACCTGAAGCCGCTCTGCCCGTCCGACCCGACCGGCGCGGTGGGCGGCACGCCCACGCCCACGCCGATCGGTACGACGCCGCCACCCAACGGCAGCCCGAGCGCCAACGCCCTGGCGACCCCCAACGGGGTTGTCAGCGCAAGCCCGACCGTCCGTGCCACCGCCGCTGTCGGTGTGACCGGCCCGACCACCACCCCCGACGTCACGCCCTCCGACTCGGCCACGCCGGCGCTCGACCCGGCCGGTTGCCGGTCTCCTGAGTGAGCGTCGGCTGAGATCCCGAGGACTCCACCCGTGACCGTAGCGGCCACACCGGCACCCTCGCCCGCGACCGCGGGCGAGCAGTCCGGCGTACGCCTGGCGCGGTCGCGCCGTAACGCCGAGCTGTCCCTACTGCTGCTCGCGATGGTGTTGGTGGCCGCGTACGGGGCGACCGTCGAGGCGAACCTGCTGGACACGGTCACCCCGGACTTCTGGATGCCCGCCGCCGCGCTCGGCGCGGTCTTCCTCGGCCTGCACCTGGTCATCCGGTTCCTCGCCCCGTTCGCCGACCCGGCGCTGCTGCCGGCGGTGGCCCTGCTCAACGGCCTCGGCGTGGGCTTCCTGCGCCGGATCGACCTGGGCGAGGCCGCCCCGGTCGACCGGGAGACTCTGGCGATCTTCGCCGGCATCGGCGGGCGGCAGCTGGCCTGGACGCTCGCCTCGGTGATCCTCGCCGCCGGCCTGCTCGCCATCATGCGCGACCACCGTTCGGTCTCCCGGTACGCGTACACCCTGGGGTTGGCCGGCATCGTGCTGGTGATGCTCCCGGCGGTACTGCCGTCGAGCATCTCCGAGATCAACGGTGCGAAGCTGTGGATCCGGGTGGGTGGTTTCTCCATCCAGCCGGGTGAGTTCGCCAAGCTGGCGCTGCTGGTCTTCTTCGCCTACTACCTGGTGCGCAAGCGCGAGGTGCTGTCGCTGGCCAGCCGGCGTTTCCTCGGGATCGACTTCCCGCGCGGGCGCGACCTCGGCCCGGTGGTCGTGGTCTGGCTGATCAGTCTCCTGGTGCTCATCTTCGAAAAGGACCTTGGCACCTCGCTGCTCTACTTCGGCATGTTCGTGGTGACGCTCTACATCGCCACGGAACGGGTCAGCTGGCTGCTGATCGGCCTGGTCCTCTTCTTCGGCGGCGCGTACCTCGCCTACGTCCTCGGCGAGATGGTCGGCGGGCCCTTCGCCAACTTCTACGTACGTGCCGAGATCTGGCTGGATCCGTTCGCCGACCCGACCGACAAGGGCTACCAGCTCGTCCAGGGCCTGCTCGCCCTGGGCACGGGTGGGCTCTTCGGCGCCGGGCCGGGCGGCGGTCAACCGGACATCCTGCCCGAGGTGCAGAACGACTTCATCTTCGCCGGCATCGGTGAGGAGATCGGCCTCTTCGGCCTCTCCGCGCTGCTGGTGGTCTACCTGCTGATCGTCGAGCGGGGCCTGCGTGCCGCGCTCGCGGTGCGCGACTCGTTCGGCAAGCTCCTCGCCGGTGGTCTCGCCTTCACCCTGGGCCTGCAGGTCTTCGTGATCGTCGGCGGCATCAGCAAGCTCATCCCGCTCACCGGTCAGACCACCCCGTTCCTGTCCGCCGGTGGTTCGTCGCTGATGGCCAACTGGCTGCTCATCGCGGTGCTGCTGCGGGTCTCCGACGGAGCCCGTCGGCCGGTCCCCGGGAGCGGTGGCAAGGCTGCCCGGCCCACCGGCGGCCCGCCCGAGCAGTTGCACGGTGCCCCCACGGAGGTGATCAAGCCGTGAACGCACCCCTGCGCCGTGTCGGCGTCGTCGTCATTGTCCTGTTCGGTCTGCTCTTCGCGAACCTCAACTGGATCCAGGCGTACAAGGCCGACGAGTACCGCACCAGCGACTACAACGGTCGGGTCCAGGTTGCCGACTACAAGCGCAAGCGCGGCAACATCGAGGCCGGTGGCACCGCGCTGGCCACCAGCAAGGAAACCACCGGCAAGCTGAAGTTCCAGCGCAGCTATCCGGGCGGCGCCAAGTACGCCCACGTGCTCGGCTACAAGCCGGTCAACCTGGCCGACAAGGGCATCGAGCAGGTCGAGAACGACTTCCTGGCCGGCACGAGCGACCAGTTGATCGGTGACCGGTTCAAGGACATGTTCACCGGCGACGAGACCGGTGGCGGCAACGTGCTGCTCACGCTCTCCAAGCGGGCCCAGGACGTCGCGTACGACCAACTGCGCAACAACCAGGTGGGTGCGAAGAGGGGCGCGGCGATCGCCATCGACCCGCGCACCGGTGCGGTGCAGGCCCTGGTCTCCATGCCCAGCTTCGACCCGAACCCGCTGGTGAGCCACAACGGCAACGAAGCGGCGGCGGCGTTCAACAAGCTGGAACAGGACCCGGAACGCCCCCTGAACAACCGCGCGCTCGCCGAGACGCTGCCGCCGGGCTCCACCTTCAAGGTCGTGGTGGCTGCGGCGGCGCTGGAGAACGGCATCACCAAGTCGACCGAGATCCCGGCCGGGTCGAGCTACACGCCGCCCACCTCGGGCACCCCGATCCGCAACGCCGCTCCGTCGATCTGCCCCGAGCCGCAGGTCACCCTGTTGGAGGCGGTCACCGAATCCTGCAACACCGGCTTCGCCCAGCTCGGGGTGCGGCTCGGCGCCGACACCATCAAGGAAAAGGCGCGGCAGTTCGGCTTCGAGCAGGACGACCTCACCGTCGGCCAGCTCGGTGAGGGCGGCCTGCGCACGGAGGCCAGCCGGACCGGGGACATGCAGAACCCGGATGGCAGCACCGACCCGGCCGCGTTGGCCCAGTCCTCGATCGGCCAGAACAACGTCCGGATGACCCCCCTCGAAGGGGCCATGATCGCCGGTTCCGTCGCGAACAATGGCAGCCAGATGCGGCCGTACCTGGTCCGGCAGTTGCTCGCCCCGGACCGGACCACCAGCTACTACACCGCCAAGCCCCGGGAGCTGCGCCAGCCGGTCAGCCCGCAGGTCGCCACCGACCTGCGCGAGATGATGGTCAGCGTGGTCCAGAACGGCACCGGGCGGAAGGCCGCGATCAGCGGCTCCACGGTCGGCGGCAAGACCGGCACCGCCCAGTCCGCCCCGGACCGACCCGACCACGGCTGGTTCATCGGTTTCGCGCTGGACAAGAACGGCACGCCGGTCTCCGCGGTCTGCGTGGTGCTGGAGCAGGCGGGCAGCGGTGGCAGCGCCGAGGCCGCCCGGATCGGCGGCCAGATCATGCGGGCCGCCATCGCCGACCCCGGGGGTCGCTGACATGCTCAGCCCCGGCGTCCAGCTCGGCAACCGCTACCGTCTCGACGAGCGGATCGCCAGCGGCGGCATGGGCGACGTCTGGCGCGGCACCGACCAGGTGCTCGGCCGAACGGTCGCGGTGAAGAGCCTGCTCCCCGCGCTGCTCGACGACCCGGACTTCGGCGAGCGGTTCCGCGGCGAGGCCCGGACCATGGCCACCATCAACCACCCCGGCGTGGTCGACGTCTACGACTTCGGCAACGACCAGCAGATCGCGTTCCTGGTCATGGAGTACGTCGAGGGTGACGCCCTGTCGTCCACGCTGAGCCGGGTCGGCCGGCTCACCCCGGCCCGAACGATGGCACTCGTCGCGCAGGCCGCGGACGCGTTGCACGCCGCCCACGAAAAGGGCATCGTGCACCGCGACGTGAAGCCGGGCAACCTGCTGGTCCGGCCGAACGGCACGCTGGTGCTGACCGACTTCGGCATCGCCCGCTCCGACATGGTCGGCCAGCTCACCGCCGCCGGTTCGGTGCTCGGCACCGCCTCGTACATCTCGCCGGAGCAGGCCACCGGCGGCGTCGCCACCCCGGCATCCGACGTCTACGCGCTCGGCGTGGTCGCCTACCAGTGCCTGGCCGGGCGGCGGCCGTTCGAGGGCGACAACCCCCTCGACATCGCGATGCGACACGTCCGGGAGACGCCCCGGCCACTGCCCGCCGACATCCCCCCGCAGGTGCGCGCGCTGGTGGAACGGGCATTGGCCAAGGACCCGGCCGCCCGCTGGCCGAGCGCCGCCGCCCTCGCCGGGGTCGCCCGTCAACTCAAGGCCGCGCTCTCCCAGCAGGCCAGGGCCGGTGGCAACTCCGGGCCGGTCTCCGCGGCGCCGGCCTCGCCCGCCGCGCCCGGCCGGGCCCAGGTCCCGCAGGCGCACCAGATGCGCCCGCCGGCTGCCCGCCCGCAGGCCGTCGGGCCGAGGCCGACCGCGATGGTGCCGGCCCAGCAGCCGCGCCCCACCGCGATCGCGCCGGCCGTCCCGCCCGGTCGTCCGCCGGTCGCACCGACCGGGTACCCGCGAGGTGCCGCCGCGGTGCCGTCGGCGCCGCCCCGGCAGGACCACCCGCCGGCGTACGCCCGGCAGGCCGGCCCGGCGGTGCCGTCACCCGAGCCCCACCGGTCCCGGCCCGGAATGGTGCTTCTCGCCATCCTGCTGGCCGTGCTGGTCCTGCTCTGCTCCGGCGTGATTTCCTACAACCTGCGGAAGCAGTCGCAGGCCGGTGAACCCGGCGGGCTGGCTCCGCGCACCGTGACGTCCGGCGCGCTGCGACTCGACGGGCGCGACGATCCGACCCGGACGTCGTACCGTCGGGAGATACGACTCCAGCCGGGCGACGGCGGGACGACGACGAGCGAAGGACGACAGACGCGATGACAGCGCAGGCCCGCCTGCTCGGTGGCAGGTACCAGGTCGGCGAGCTGCTCGGCTACGGCGGCATGGCCGAGGTGCACCGCGGTCGCGATCTCCGGCTCGGTCGGGACGTCGCGATCAAGATGCTCCGTACCGACCTGGCCCGCGACGCGACGTTCCAGATGCGATTCCGTCGGGAGGCGCAGAACGCCGCCTCGCTCAACCACCCGGCGATCGTGGCGGTCTACGACACCGGCGAGGAAACCGCGCCGACCGGCGAGACACTGCCGTTCATCGTGATGGAGTTCGTCAACGGCCGGACCTTGAAGGAGGTTCTCGGCGCGGAGGGTCGGCTGCAGCCGCGCCGGGCGCTGGAGATCTGCGCCGACATGGCTGCGGCACTGGAGTTCAGTCACCGGCACGGCATCATCCACCGGGACATCAAGCCCGGCAACGTGATGCTCACCCAGACCGGCCAGGTCAAGGTGATGGACTTCGGCATCGCCCGCGCGCTGGCCAGCGGCGCGACCACCATGACGCAGACCAGCGCGGTGATCGGCACGGCCCAGTACCTCTCCCCGGAGCAGGCGCGCGGTGAGGCCGTCGACGCTCGCTCCGACGTGTACGCGGCCGGTTGCGTGCTCTTCGAGTTGGTCTGTGGGCACCCGCCGTTCGTCGGGGACAGCCCGGTCAGCGTCGCGTATCAGCACGTACGGGAGACACCGCCGACTCCGAGCGACATCAACCCGGATGTCACCCCGGCCGTCGACGCGATCGTGTTGAAGGCGCTGTCGAAGAACCCGCTCAACCGCTACCAGAGCGCCGGCGAGATGCGGGCCGACCTGCTCCGCGCCGCCGCCGGTCGACCCGTGCTGGCCACCCCGGTGCTGCGCGAGTCGGAGACAGTGGCGATGGCCCCGGCCGGCGGGGGCGGCTATCCGGCTTCCGCCGGTGGGTCGCAGACCCGGCAGATCCCGGCCCGGGTGGGTGACCCGCGTCAGCGCAAGGCGTCCTCCTGGCTGATCGCGATGTTCAGCGCGGTCGGCGTGCTGGCGGTGATCGCCCTGGTCGCCGCGCTGCTCTGGAGTCAGCAGCAGGACAAGGCCCTGAAGTCGGTGCCCACCCTCACCGGCAAGAGCCAGGCCGCCGCGGTCACCGAGATCACCAACGCTGGTTTCCGAGCGCAGGTGGGGGACCCGGTGCTGGACAACGATTGCACGAAGGGCGCCGTCGCGAAGCAGGATCCACTGCCGGGCACACGGTTGGAGCAGGCCAGCACGGTGACCGTCCAGATCTGCGACGGCAAGCCCGACGTGAAGATCCCCCCTGGCCTGGTCAACTCCCAGGTCGACAACGTCAAGCCCCAACTTGAGGCTCAGGGGTTGGTGGTCGATGAGAAGCTTGTGGACAACCCGGCCCAGAAGGGCATCGTGGTCAAGGTCAACCCTCCGTCGGGGACCACCGTTGCACAGGGCAGCAAGGTGACCCTTGAGGTCTCTCGGGGCAACGTCAACAAGGTGCCCAACGTGCTCAACTCCACTCGGGACGAGGCCGCCCAGGAACTTCGCGAGGCGGGTTACAACGTCTCTTTCCGCAACGGTGATGAGGTGCCGGCCGACCGAGCCGGGCGGGTCGAGAAGCAGAGCCCGGACCCGGGCACCGAACTCGCCAGGGGCAGAACGGTGACCATCGAGATCAGCATCCCGGAGAAGGTCGTCGAACCGACGGGCACACCGACGACCACACCGACGGGCACACCGACGACCACCCCGACCACTCCCGGCGGCGGGGGCGGCATCGGTCTACCGTTCCCGCCCTCGCCGACCCGGCTTCCCCAGGACTAGGCCACACCCGGGCATCGGTGTGACCGACGCGGAAGCGTCCCGTGTCGGGCCGTTGAGGCGATGGCCTCGACGGCTCCGACGCGTGGCCGTTCTGGGCAGTGTCGTGCTGCTGCTCGCCAGTCTTCCGTGGCTGTGGACGACGTTCGCCGCACGCGGCCACGTGTACGCCGAGGCCGATGCGCCGGCCGCCGACGTGGTGATCGTCCTCGGCACCGCAGTGGCCGCTGATCGGCAGCGGCCGGGGGAGAGGCTCACCGGGCGCCTGCAGACCGCCGCCGAGCTGGTGACCAGCGGGCGGGCCAAGGTCGTCCTGGTGTCGGGCGACGGCGGTGGCACGTCGGGTGACGAGCCGGCGGTGATGACGTCGTACCTCAGCGAGCTCGGTGTCGACCCGCGTCGCGTGGTGGCTGACCCGTTCGGCCTGGACACCTACGACAGCTGCGCACGGGCGCGCGAGGTGTACGGCGTCGAGCGGGCTCTGATCGTCACCCAGTCCTACCACCTGTCCCGTGCGGTGACGTTGTGCCGCCATCTCGGCCTCGACGTCGACGGAGTGACCGCCCGCTGCGACGGTTGTGGACCCGTCCTGCTCGCCGAGAAGTCGGTGAGGGACTACTTCGCCAGTGGCAAGGCGGCGTGGGACGCGGTTCGGGGCCGTGCGCCGGCGGTCCGCTCGCCCGCGGATCCGGCGATCCAGAACGCGCTGCGGGGCTGACCCGGACAGCCGGTGTTCCGGGTCCGGTGACCGGCTGCCAGGCCCCGACGGGTCGGCCTCAGGTGGTGGCGAAGGCAGCCCGGCGACGGGTGTCGACCTCGGCGGCCAGCTCCGGGGCGCGCTCCAGCGCCTCCCGATGGCCGCAGTCGGCCAGCCAGTTGGCCAACATCAGGTGACCGCCCTCGGTGAGCACCGACTCCGGGTGGAACTGCACGCCCTCGATGGGCAGCGTCCGGTGCCGCATCGCCATCACCACGCCGGAGCCGGTCCAGCCGGTGACCTCCAGTTCCTCGGGGAGGGTCTCGGGCAGCACGGCCAGCGAGTGGTACCGGGTGGCGGTGAACGGGTCGGGCAGGCCGGCGAGTACGCCGACCGAGTTGTGCCGTACCTCGGAGGTCTTGCCGTGCAGCAGCTCGGGGGCACGGGTGACGGTCGCCCCGAACGCCTCGCCGATCGCCTGGTGGCCCAGGCAGACACCGAAGATAGGCAGCTCGCCCGCGTACTCCCGGATGACGTCCAGGCAGATGCCGGCGCGGTCGGGGCTGCCCGGCCCGGGTGAGAGCAGGATGCCGGCCGCGCCGACCTTGCCCACCTCGGCGACGTCGATCTCGTCGTTGCGCCGGACCTCGCACTCCACGCCGAGCTGGCCCAGATACTGCACCAGGTTGAAGACGAACGAGTCGTAGTTGTCGATTACCAGGACGCGCATGGTCACCTGCTCGTGGAGGACGGCGCGGGGTTGTTCTGGTCGGTGTCGTACGGCAGCTCGTGCTCGTCGCCGGCCGGGGTGTCCCCGGTCACCGGGCTACCGTCGCCCGATTCTGCGGGGACGCCGGATTCGACCTGCACGTCGTCGAAGGGCAGCAGGGGCTCGGCCCACGGGAAGGCGACATACCAGAGCAGGGCCACCGTGGCGGCCACGAGCAGCACCGAGCCGGTCAGCTTTCCGATCAGGCCGAACGGCAGCTTGCGCCAGATGAACGCGTACATCGGGTCAGCCTCCCAGCTCCGCCGGGCGGCCCGCCGACTTGGCTTGGGTGCGGTCCAGCTCGGCGTGGATGATCAGGCGCTGGTAGTTGTCGAACTTCGGGTTGCAGGTGGTCAGGGTGAGCATCCGCTTGGTCGGCTTCTTGTCCGGCTCGCCGGGCACCGGCGCCACCACTTCGACCTGGGTCGGCCTGACGATTCGCGACTGCGACACCCGGTAGACGTACCAGTCGGTCTTGCTCTCGACCACGATCGCGTCGCCGTCGCTGAGCTCGTCCAGCCGCCAGAAGGTGGCCCGATTGCGGTGGCCGGCGACGGAGAAGTTGCCCACCTGGCCGGGCAGGGCGCTGGCCGGGTAGTGGCCCGGGGCGTAGCGGATGTCTTGCTGGGTGACGCCCTCGACCACGACCCAGTTCTTGTCGAGCTTGGGGATGTAGAGGCCCGCGAGCGGCTTGCCACGTACCGGTGGTGAGGGCTTGGCGCTCGGCCCGGCCGCCGACGGGGCGACCGTCGGGTCGTCGGTCGGGCCCCATTCCTGAGCCAACTCGTTGTTGAGGTCGTTCTGATGGGCGTCGACGATGGCCGACTTGCCCCAGACCTCGTAGCCGGCGAAGAGCAGCACCACCAGGCCGAAGGTGATCAGGACTTCGCCGGTGACGCGGACGCCGGTGCGCAGCCGGGAGCCGAACGACGGGCGGGTGAGCTCGGAGTAGACGCTCTTGTAGCCTTCGCCGGTCTGGTGGGGCCGGAGTTGAACCACCCGCTCGCCGCGTCGGGGCTGGGGAGGCTCGGCGGGGTTGTCGCCGCCACCGGTCGGCTCGTCGGGAACCGACGTGCGGGGGACGGCACCCATCAGTGCCGTGGAGTCCATGGTCGGCGGCCGGGTGGTGGGTGCGGACACTGCCGGAATCAACGCGGTGGCGGCCGGGTCGGCGACGCGATCCGGCCCAGCGGGAGGAACACGGCCAGGGCCGGCGGGCGGGACACGGCCCGGCCCGGCCGGGGAGACCGGGGCGGCCGGTGAGCCGGTCGGGTGCGCGGGCCTGGCGGCGACCTGCGGAATGAACGCGGTCGGCGAGTCGGCAACCGACGGGGTCGAGGGGCCGGACTGGGCAGGCCGGCTCGGCGTGCCGGAGGTCGTCGGTCGGGTCGGCATCCCGCCGGGCGTACCCGGGCGGGTCGGGGTGGCACCCGGCGTGCCCCCGGGTGCCGGCGGTCGGCCGGGCGAGGCACCGGGCGCAGCCGGTCCGGTGGACGCGGCGCCGGGCGCAGCCGGTCCGGTGGAAGCGGCGCCGGGCGCGGGGGGTCGGGTCGGGGCGTTGCCGGGGGCAGGGGGCCGAACCGGGCCCTGGCTGGGTGCGGCCGGCCGGCCGGGGGTGGCTGCGGGTGGAAGGCCGGACCCTCCGTGCGGGCCCAGCCCAGGCGCTGCGCTGCCCGGCCAGGGCGGCGGGGCTTCGACACCCGGGCGGGCCGGGGTGCCGGTCGGGTCGGGTCGGCCGGAGCTCGGCCGCGCCGGGTGCTCGGCTCGTGGTGGGTGCTGGGCTCGTGGTGGGTGCTCGGGCCGGGCGGGGTGCTCGGGCCGGGCGGGTAGCACCGGCTCGGGCCAGTTGCCGGCCGGGGTCGTCCGGCCAGGCGCCGGCTCGGGCCGGTCGACCTTGGGCAGGAAGGCGGTGGGCTCGTTGGCCTGGTCCCGGTGTCGTCCGTCGCGACGCTCGTCGGGCCCGCTCACCTGGGCACCGTCGCTGAGCGCAGGGCGGTGGAATCCTCGAATGCCGGAACTCGCACCGTGGAGGCCGTTTCCTTGTAGCCGAGCTGATAGTCGTCGACCGCGTCCTTGAACAACCGGACTCCCTCAGAGCTGGCGAGGGCCTGCTGGAGGGCAGCGGGATCGCCGATTGCTACGATCTTGAACGGTGGGGAGTACACCCGACCATGGAGCAGCAGGGTGTTACCGACGCAGCGTACCGCGCTGGTTGCGAGCACGCGGACGTTCATGATTGACATGGCCTCGGCTCCGCCGGCCCACAGCGCGTTGACCACCGCCTGTACGTCCCCCTGATGCACCACGAGGTCGTCGTTGCTGGCGTCCGACTGGGTCTGGTCGAGTTGTGGCGCGTCGTTCAGCTCGACCGTGACCCCCGACCCGCTGAGGGCGGTGAACCCGGCGGCCTGGAGGCTGCCCTGGGCGCGATCCTGCTGCGCCTTGATCGGGGCGTCCGAGCCGGCGAGCGTGTTGGTCCGTTGCTCGACCTCGCCGCGCAGCGTGGCGGCACGGCGTTCGCTCGCCGCGACCTGTTCACGCCGGTCCTCGATGAACTGGTTGAGCTGGGGCCGCCGGTCCTCGCGCAGAGCGGTGCCGTCGGCGGTGGTCGCGCTGGTGGTGAAGAGCAGCCCCGCTGCGGCGGCGATCAGGGGCACCCCGATCGACCAGCCTGGTCGGCGTTGACGCGGTCGCCGGGGCAGCAGCCCGGCGGCGGCCCGTCGGAGGACCTTCTGCCAGGAGGTTGCGCCGGATGTGTACTCCACCGAGCGTTCCTTCCGCGTGTCGAGGATCGGTCCGCCCCGGCTGGGCCGGCGATGCGAACAGTCCCGCCTTTTTCGGTCACTCCGTGCACCGGCCTGACCCCATTCGTGGTCCGGGCGGGCAATCGGGACTACGCTAGCTGTCGAACATTATTGGCCATGGACCGTCGCCTCCGCGCCCGGTTGTCAGGCCGGACGAGGTCGTCACCCCTCTGGAGAGCGTCGTGCCCAAGTCTCAGGTCCGTAAGAAGAAGGTGTACACCCCGCCGACGGACGTTCGTCCGACGACGGCGGCGTCGACGCGCAAGCCTAGCCCGGTGTGGTTGCCGATCACCGCGGTCGCCTTGATCGTCGCCGGCATCGGCTGGCTGGTGCTCTACTACCTGTCCGAGCAGCAGTATCCGGTCATGGCGTGGGGTTACTGGAACCTCGCGGTCGGCTTCGGCGCGATGGTCGCCTCGCTGGCGCTGCTCTCCCGCTGGCGCTGAGCTGGCTCGGCGCCAGCGCGTCGGCGGTTTCGCGTCACCCCACCGAGCCCCTGACCGGCACGATCGGGTGGGGCCCCCTATGGTGTCCGCAGGCGGCGTGGCCTACTGCGAGATGACTCACGTTACTGCTGGGTAACCTTCGCGTAGGCTGCAACGCATGACCGAGCGGAGCGAGGTCATCAGGCAGCAGACCGGGGAGGCCAACTCGATGGGCAGCGTCCAGATCGTCACCACGATCCTCGCGGCCGCCATCACCGCCGTGGCGGTGTGGCTTGCGGTGCGTGCGGTCCTGAAGATGGTGGCAGTCATCCGGCTCGGGCAGCCCGCGCCGGAGCGGTTCACCGACAAGGTCACCCGCGCCAAGACCATGCTGGTGGAGACCGCCGGCCACACCCGGATGCTCAAGTGGGGCGTGGTGGGTGCCGCGCACTGGTTCGTGATGGTCGGCTTCGTCGTGCTGTCGCTGCTGGTGCTCGAGGCGTACTTCGAGGTGGTGACCCCGACCGGCGGGCTGCCGATCATCGGGCACTGGACGATCTTCGGGTTGGCCACCGAGATCATCACCGTGCTGGGCCTGGTCGGCATCCTGGTGCTGATGGCGATCCGGTTGCGCAACCGGCCGACCCGGCTGGGTGGGCGGTCCCGGTTCACCGGCTCGACCATGTGGCAGGGCTACTTCGTCGAGTGGATCGTGCTGCTGGTCCTGATCTTCGGGTTGGTGATCCGCGGCTTCAAGGTCGCCACCGACCACTTCGAGTACCCGCTCTGGGCCACGCCGCTCAGCCACGCGGTCGGCGCGGTGCTGCCCGACTGGTCGGACGGGGCGAGCGTCGCCGCACTCATCAAGATCGTCATCTCGATGACCTGGCTCATCGTGATCTCGCTGAACGTCACCATGGGTGTCGCCTGGCACCGCTTCCTGGCGTTCCCCAACATCTTCTTCAAGCGTGAACCGGCCCGACCGGCCGGCTCCGGCCTCGGCGCGCTGCGTCCGATGACGAGTCAGGGCAAGCCGCTCGACTTCGAGGAGGCCGACCCGGAGAAGGACCAGTTCGGCGTCGCCCACGTCGAGCAGTTCAGCTGGAAGGGTCTACTGGACTTCAGCACCTGCACCGAGTGCGGTCGCTGCCAGTCGCAGTGCCCGGCCTGGAACACCGGTAAGCCGCTGTCGCCGAAGCTGCTCGTGCTGAGCCTGCGCGACCACGCGTACGCCAAGGCGCCCTACCTGCTGGCCGGTGGCGGCAAGGACCTGACCGGTGAGGAGAAGGCCACCCAGGCGCAGCTCGCACACCTGGACGTCCTGGCCCTCGCCGAGGCGGACAAGCCGTTGATCGGCACCGCCGAGGAGGGCGGTGTCATCGATCCGGACGTGCTCTGGTCCTGCACCACCTGCGGCGCCTGTGTCGAGCAGTGCCCGGTGGACATCGAGCACGTGGACCACATCGTCGACATGCGCCGCTACCAGGTGCTGATCGAGTCGAGCTTCCCCTCCGAGGCCGGCGTGATGCTGCGCAACCTGGAGAACAAGGGCAACCCGTGGGGCGCCCCGCAGAACACCCGGGAGGACTGGACCAAGGGTCTGGACTTCGAGGTGCCCCGGGTCGGCGAGGTGGACGACTTCGAGTATCTGTTCTGGGTCGGCTGTGCCGGTGCGTTCGAGGACCGGGCCAAGAAGACCACCCGCGCGGTGGCCACCCTGCTCAACGAGGCGGGCGTGAAGTTCGCGATCCTGGGTGAGGGCGAGACCTGCTCCGGTGACCCGGCGCGGCGGATCGGCAACGAGTTCGTCTTCCAGATGCTCGCCCAGCAGAACGTGGAGACCCTGAACGAGGCGTTCGAGGGCCGGGAAAAGGCCAAGCGCAAGATCGTCGCGACCTGCCCGCACTGCTTCAACACCCTGGGCAACGAGTACGGCCAGCTCGGCGGCGAGTTCGAGGTGGTCCACCACACCCAGCTGCTGGCCCACCTGGTCGCCACCGGCAAGCTCACCCCGGTCCAGCCGGTCGACGGTGGGGTCACCTACCACGACCCGTGCTACCTGGGCCGGCACAACCGGATCTTCGCGGCCCCCCGTGAGGTGCTGGGGGACGCCATCGAGGGCGAGCTCACCGAGATGCCGCGCAACAGCGAGCGCTCCTTCTGCTGCGGCGCCGGCGGTGCCCGGATGTGGATGGAAGAGAAGATCGGCAAGCGGATCAACGTGGACCGGGTCGAGGAGGCCATGGCCACCGGGGCGAAGACGGTCGCCGTCGGCTGCCCGTTCTGCTCGACGATGCTCAACGACGGGGTCAACGGCAAGGGTGCCGGCGAGCAGGTCGAGGTGATCGACGTGGCGAGCGTGCTGCTCCGTTCGGTCAAGCCGGAGCAGCCGCAGGGCGGCAAGGAGACCGCGCCGATCCCCGGCTGAGGCGCGTACACCTGGGATCTGAACATCGACGACGGCGGCCCCTGCGGGCCGCCGTCGTCGTGTAAGAATCTCGCCGAGGTGAGGCGACATCGACGGCTTACTCTTGACGACGCTGCTGCCCCTGGTCGGCTTCGTCGCGCTGACCGCGGGCAACGCGTTCTTCGTCGCGGCCGAGTTCGCCCTGGTCACGGTCGATCGCGCGGAGATCGACCGGCGGGCCGCCGCGGGCGACCAGGCAGCCCTGACGGTACGCACGGCGCTGCGCGAACTGTCCTTCCAACTCTCCGGGGCGCAGCTCGGCATCACCATCACGGCGCTGCTCACCGGCTACCTGGCAGAGCCGGCCCTGGCCCGGCTCTTCGGCCCGCTGTTGCGTCCGTTGGTCGGGGACAGCACCGAGCGGTTCACGCCGTTCCTCGCCCTGGCCCTGGCAACGTTGATCTCCATGCTCTTCGGTGAGCTGGTGCCGAAGAACGCGGCGCTGGCCCGGCCCATGCCGGCGGCGTTGGCCACGGCCGGCCCGATGCACACCTTCTCGCGGACGTTCGGCTGGGTGATCCGGGGATTGAACGGCTCGGCGAACCGGCTGGTCCGTGCGCTCGGTGTGGAGCCGCAGGAGGAGCTGGCCAGTGCCCGCTCGCCCGAGGAGTTGGGCCTGCTGGCGGCCATCTCGGCCCGGGCCGGCGCGTTGCCGACGGACACCGCGATGCTGCTGCGGCGCACCATCCGGTTCGGCGACAAGCGGGCCGCCGAGGCGATGACCCCCCGGGTGGACGTGGTCGCGTTGCGCGTCACGGCCACCGTGGCCGAGCTACTCGAGGAGTCCCGGCGGACCGGGCGGACCCGCTTCCCGGTGTACGAGGAGACCCTGGACCTGGTCACCGGAGTGGCCGGTGTGCCCGACGCGCTGGGCGTGCCGCTGGCCGACCGGGCGTCGACCATGGTCGGCGCGGTGGCCCGCGAGCCGGTGTACGTACCGGAGAGCCTGAACCTGGACGGTGTGCTGGCCGCGTTGAAGGCGGCCGGGGCCGACCTGGCCATCGTGGTCGACGAGTACGGCGGCACGGACGGTGTGGTGACCGTGGAGGACCTCGTCGAGGAGTTGGTCGGGGAGATCGCCGACGAGTTCGACCCGGCCAGCGTCGACGACACCGGTCCGGCCGAGCTGACCGTGCCCGGCGGTGAGCGCACCGTCCTGGTCGACGGGGTGCTGCGCTCCGACGAGTTGGCCGAGCAGACCGGCTTCCGGCTGCCCGAGGGCCCGTACGAGACGTTGGCCGGGTTCCTGATGGCCCGGCTCGGGCACATTCCGTTGGCCGGCGAGACGGTCGAGGCGGGCGGTTGGGAATTCACCGTGGTGGAGGTGGAGCGGCACCGGATCGAGCAGGTCCGGGTGTTGCGCCCGGCGGAGCCGGACGACGATGACTGAGCTGCTGGTGACCGTGCTGCTGCTGCTCGGCAACGGGTTCTTCGTGGGCAGCGAGTTCGCGCTCATCGCGTCCCGCCGGACGGTGATCGAGCCGCTGGCCGCCGGATCGAAGCGTGCCCGGTGGGCGCTGTCGGCGATGAACCAGATTCCGTTGATGATCGCTGGCGCGCAGCTCGGCATCACGGTCTGCTCGTTGGGCCTGGGCGCGATTGCCGAGCCGGCGCTTGCCCACCTGCTGGAGCCACCGTTCCACGCGGCCGGCCTGCCCGAGCGGGCGGTGCACCCGGTGGCGTTCGTGCTGGCGTTGGGCGTGGTCGTCTTTCTGCACACGGTCGTCGGTGAGATGGTGCCGAAGAACATCACGCTGGCCGGTCCGGAGGTCTCCGCACTCTGGCTCGGCCCGGCGATGCTGGCGTTCTGTGTGGCCACCAAGCCGCTGCTGCTGGCGATGAAGTGGGCGGCCCGCCGGGTGCTCGCGTTCTGGCGGATCGAGGCGTCCGAGGCGGTGAAGACGGTGTTCACCGCCGAGGAGTTGGCCGGGCTCGTCTCCCAGGCGCGTACCGAGGGTCTGCTCGACGAGGAGCAGCACGTGCGGATCACCGGTGCCCTGGCCCTGCACACCCGCACGGCGGCGGACGCCCTGCAGCCGTGGTCGACGGTGGTGACGGTGGCCGAGGACGTCTCGCCGGCGTCGCTGGAGGTGTTGGCGACCCGGACCGGTCGGTCCCGGTTCCCGGTGGTGCAGAGGTCCACCCGTCGGGTGCTCGGCTTCGTGCACGTCAAGGACGTGCTCGGGTACGCCGGGCAGGGGCGCCGGTCGCCGGTGCCGGCCCAGGTCTACCGGCCGCTGGCGGTGGTGCCGCCGGAGCGTACGTTGGCCGACCTGCTGCTGGCCATGCGCCGCGAGCGGCGGCACATGGTGCTGGTCAGCGACGGTCGGCGCCCTCTCGGTGTGGTCACACTCGATGACGTATTGACTGCAATCGTTGGGTGAGGTGCCAATACCCTTGGTGTGCAAGCGGTTGCACGACAGTGATGGTGTCGCCGCTCGCCTTGATTACCGCCCCGACCTTCCCTAATGTGAGGCACCGACCGCTGTGGGTCGTCTGCCTCGGCCTTCCCTCACGCGAGGCGCCCGGCGGTCGGTTGCAAAGGAGTCGATGCCGGTGGCAACCATGCCCCCTCATCGTCACGACCTGAAAGCGTCTGCTCGGTCGGGTGGCCTGCGTCGCACCGCCCACCGTCTGCTCGTTCTGGTCGCCGCCGCGGCGGTCGGGGCCGGTCTGCTGGCCGCGCCGGCACACGCCGAGCCCACGGTCGACGAGATCGAAGCGCAGATCGACAAGAAGTGGGAGCAGTTGGAGCCCACCATCGAGCAGTACAACAAGGTTCGGGCGCAGCTGAAGGTCAACCGGAAGAAGTCGACGGACCTGCAGAAGAAGATCGAGCCGCTTGCGCTGCAGAGCGAGTTGGCGCTCAACCGGGTCGGCGACCTCGCCTCCCGCTACTACATCTCGGGCCCGTCGCACGACATCGGCGCACTGCTGGTCAGCGCCAAGCCAGACACGCTGACCGAGCAGCTCACCGTCCTCGACCGGCTGGCCTCGCAGGAGCGCAAAGAGGTCGAGAGCGTGCTGGCCGTGCGGGCCAAGTACGACGGCGAGAAGCAGAAGCTGGACGCGCTGATCGTCACCCAGACCAAGCAGCAGAACGACCTGGCGGCCAAGAAGAAGCAGATCGACGCCGAGATCAAGCAGCTCGAGGCGTCGATGCCCAAGACCACGGTCGTGACCGCGGCCTGCCCGACCATCAACGGAGTGGTCAGTGCGGCCGCCCGTACCGCGATCAGGACCGCCTGCGGGAAGGTCGGCAAGCCGTACGTCTGGGGCGCCACCGGCCCGAACTCGTTCGACTGCTCGGGGCTGACCCAGTACGCCTACAAGGCCGCCGGGATCAGCCTCACCCACCACACCGGTGACCAGTGGAACGAGGGCAAGGCCATCTCGCGAGCCGACGCCCGCCCCGGTGACCTGGTCTTCTTCTTCGCCGGCCTGAGTCATGTCGGGCTGTATCTGGGCAACAACCAGATGGTGCACGCCCCCCGGGCCGGCAAACCGGTGCAGGTGTCCAGCATCAACACGATGCCGGTCGCCGGGTTCCGCAGACCCGGCTGATCCCCACAGGCACGACGACGGCCCCCGGTCACCGACCGGGGGCCGTCGTGGTTATCGGTGGAGCGCGTGGCGTCTCAGCGGGGCGCGCCCACCGGTGACGGCAGCAGCTGCACGTCGGCTAGATCGACGTACATGATGCGGTGGCCGAACTGGATCTGCGCGTAACGGTTCTGGCCGCGGATCACCGTCCAGTCACCCGGCGAGGAGCCGTCGAACGTGCTGGCCCGGTAGTACTCGCCGGCCAGAACCGCGCCGACGGCGTACCGCTGCCCGGCGGACAGCGTGTACTGGAGTGGTGAGATCGCCTGGTAGGGCACCCCGGCCGGGTAGGCGGCCTGCTCCGGGTACGCCCGCCCGTACACCGGGATGGTGGCCCGTCCGGGCTTCGGGGTGGCCACCACGCCGACGGTCCAGCTGGCGGTCGGCGCGGACGCCGGGTTGTGGAACCAGGCCCGCTGACCGAGATACCAGATCGCCGTCCAGTCGCCCTGCCGGCCGGCGAGCGCGTACGTCTGACCGGCGGAGGCCCGGGCGCCGTGATCGGACACCTCCATCGTGTTCGGGGTGCCGTTTGGGCGGAGCGCGATGTCGTTGACCAGTGGGGCGTCCGCGGACGGCGCGCTGCGCAGCACCACGGCCGAGGAGCCGCGTGGCGCGCACGGCACGCCGACGGTGACGCAGCCGATGAACGCCGGCTGGTTGGTGGCGTAGTCCGGGTCGATCCGGACCAGCCCGGTGGCCGGGGTGCCGGTGTCCAGCCGAGGGGCGTGCAGCAGGTCGAAGTAGTGCGTCCAGTCCCAGTACGGGCCCGGGTCCCAGTGCATCCCGCGCACGGTCGAGGCGACGGTGCCGGGCACGTTGTCGTGGCCGATGATGTGCTGGCGGTCCAGGGGGATGCCCAGCCGCAGCGCCAGGTGCCGGACCAGCTTCGCCGAGGTCCGGTACATCGCCTCGGTGTACCAGGTGCCCTGCGCCGCGAAGCCCTCGTGTTCCAGGCCGATCGACTTGGCGTTCACGTACCAGTTGCCGGCGTGCCAGCCGACGTCCTTGGTCTTCACGTGCTGGGCGACGTGCCCGTCGACCGATCGCAGTGAGTAGTGCCAGCTCACGTACGTCGGGTCCTGGACGAGTTGCAGGGTGGTCGCCCAGCTCGCCTCGGTGTCGTGGATGACGATGTACTCGATCTTCTGCCGCGCGGGCCGGTCGGAGAGGTCGTGGTTGCCGTAGTCGCCGTCGCCGAACGCCTCGTAGGGCGCCGGGATCCACTCGCAGGAGATGGTGCGAGGGCATTCCAGCCCGTCCGGGCGAGCCAGGCGGCGCAAGCCCAGCCGGTCCAACCAGGAACGCTGCGGCTGCACCGCGCGGGCCGGCAGCGTGATGCGCTGGCCATCGTCGGTCACCCGGGACTCGCCAGCGCCGATGGTGGTGAAGACCTCGTCGGCGAAGGCCGCCGCGGCGTCAGCGCTGTCCGCGCCGGCGTAGCGGGCCACCGCGCCGTACCAGGCCGCCGGGTCGGTGTCGGCACCGACCGGCGCGCCCAACTCCCTCTGGTACGCCCCGAGCAGCGCGGCCCCGCCCCGGATGTTGACGCCCGCATCGGTGCGCAGTGCCTCGGGGGCGGCGCCGGTCAGCGCGGCGGCGGCGTCCACGGTCTGCAACGCGGCGGCGGGCGGCGCGGGATCCTCGGCCGGCCGGGGGGCGGGCAGCCTCGCGGAGCGGGAGTCGTCGCCGCGTGGGTCCTCGGTGCCGGCGTCGTGGTGGCCGCGCCCGGGCAGGGCCGCCACGTGCCGGGCGTCGGTGAGGTGCATCGGGCCGTAGCCGCCGCTGGTGCTCGGTGTGCCGGCGTTGCTGTCCCAGCGGGACTCCAGATAGGAGACGCCGAGCAGCACGACGGTCGGCACACCGTACTCGGTCGCCGCGGCGGCGTACTGCTGCTGGCGGTCGACGGTGGGCGCGGCGGCGGCCGGGCCGGAGGGTAGCGGCACCGCGGTCGCGGCGGCGACCACGGCGGCGGCGAGCAGTGCGCGCCGGCCGGTCGACAGGGTTGAGTGGCGCATCGAACCCCCTAGATGTTGCGAGTGAAGGTGAGGTCACCTTCGCGCCGCCCGGGAGTCTGCGTCAATACCTTTCCATGTATCGAGGTATTTGGAAAAAAATCTTCACACACGGTCGGTGACCCTTTCGGATCGGTACGGAGTGTCACGGCCGCACGGGTTGCGGATCGGTAACAGCCGTCTCTACTCTGGTCATTTGTCGGCCCGATAGCAGGTCCGCCCAGCCCGGGCGGTAACGGACCGACACCGCCGAGTCGCTTCCGAGCGAACCGGGGACCCAGGTTCTCCCGGGGTGAATCCGCAGCCATTGCGGTAGGGCGCCAACTTCCCGCCCGAACCCGTCAGCTAACCCGGTAGGCGGTCAGGAAGAAGGAGTACGGAACCCGGTGGCACTCCATGCCCCGCGGCCGTCGTCCGAGCGGTCGGCGTCAGCCGGCCCGACGTCGATCGTGCCGCGCCCACGCTGGTCCCGCTTCACCACGGCCCTCGCCGCACTGGCCGGCGTCGCCGTCGTCCTGACCGGCAGCGCCACGGCGGCCCACGCGGACCCGTCCGTCGCCGAGATCGAGCGCCAGATCGACGCCGACTGGAACAAGCTCGAACCGATCATCGAACGGCACAACGCCACCCGAACCGACCTGGCTGCCAAGCGCAAGCAGGCCGACGCGCTGGCCGCCCGGATCGCCCCGCTGGAGCGCGAGGTCGACGCGGCGATGGACAAGGTCAGCGCCATCGCCGTCCGTGCGTACAAGGGCGAGAACGTCTCCACCGTCAACGCGATGTTGGGCAGCCGGTCACCCAGCGAGGTGGTCGGCCAGCTGGAGATGCTCGACCGGTTCGCGCACAACCAGCAGCAGGACGTGCGGCAGGTCGCGGACCTGCGCGACGAGCTGGCCCAGCAGAAGGCGCCGCTGGACGAGATGGTGGCCCAGCTGACCCGCACCGAAGCTCAGTTGGCGGCGAAGAAGAAGCAGATCAACGAGGAGATCGACCGGCTGCAGAAGCTGCGCCTCAAGGTGTATGGCAACGGTGGCGGCGGTTCGCTGCGCCCGGCGCCCTGCCCTGGCAGCTACCCCGGCGGCGCCGCGGGCACGGCCGTCAAGTTCGCCTGCGCCCAGATCGGCAAGCCCTACGTGTGGGGCGCCGAGGGCCCGAACTCGTACGACTGCTCCGGGCTGATGCTGGCCGCCTGGGCCAAGGCTGGCGTGTCGCTGCCGCACAACGCCGCCGCGCAGAGCCGCGTCACCAAGGACGTCAGCAAGGCCAACCTGCGCCCCGGCGACCTGGTCTTCTACTACAGCGACATCCACCACGTCGGCATGTACGTCGGCGGTGGCTGGGTGGTGCACGCCTCGCAGGCTGGTCAACCGGTCAAGATGAAGAAGGTCGACGACGGCCCGATCCACAGCTACGGCCGCCCAGGCTGACCCATTCCCGACGCATGAGGGCCCGTCGCGATCCGTTCGCGGCGGGCCCTCGTCGTGCGTTCAGGGATCAGCGGGTGGGCCAGGCGCGCCAGTTCTGCCAGGCGCGGCTCGGCGTCGGCCCACGTTGGCCCTGGTAGCGCGAACCGTAGACCGCCGAGCCGTACGGGTGCTCGGCCGGCGAGGAGAGCCGGAAGATGCAGAGCTGCCCGATCTTCATGCCCGGCCAGAGGGTGATCGGCAGGTTCGCCACATTGGAGAGCTCCAGCGTCACGTGACCGGAGAAACCCGGGTCGATGAAGCCGGCGGTGGAGTGCGTGAGCAGCCCGAGCCGGCCCAGTGAGCTCTTTCCTTCCAGCCGGCCGGCGAGCTGGTCGCCCAGCGAGATGACCTCCAGCGTCGAGGCGAGCACGAACTCCCCCGGGTGCAGCACGAACGGCTCGCCGTTGGGCACCTCGACCGCTGAGGTCAGGTCGTCCTGCTGCATCGCCGGATCGATGTGGGTGTAAAGGTGGTTGTTGAAGACCCGGAACAGTCGGTCGAGTCTCACGTCGATGCTGGACGGTTGGACCAGGGTGGGCTCGAACGGCTCCAGGCCCAGCGTGCCGGCCTTGATCTCGGAGACCAGGTCGCGGTCGGAGAGCAGCATCGGACCACCATAGCGAGGTAGGCGGTGACCAGCGTGTCGAGGTCGCTCTTCGTACATTTGTTCGATAGAATGCCCACATGGCTTCCTGGTCCGACTTCGCCGCCGACGAGCCCCGACTCGCCGACGGGATCCGCGTTCTCCTTCAGCAGTACGGGCCGGGCTTCGGCTATCTGGCCACGGTCCGCGCCGACGGTGGGCCCCGGGTCCATCCGGTCTCCCCGGTCATCACCGACGAGGGCCTCTTCTGCTTCGTCATCGACTCTCCGAAGCGCCGTGACCTCGAACGGGACGGCCGTTACGCGCTGCACTCGTTCCCTCCGGAGGAGAGCGACGACGAGGCGTACGTGGCGGGGCGCGCCCATCCGGTGACCGACCCGACGCGGGTGGCACGGTTGGCGCAGGGCGCCCGTGCGGAGCCGCAGGTCGACTGGCGGCTGTTCGAGTTCACCGTCGACGTGGCGATGCTGACCCGCCGCGAGCAGCACACCGCGGGCATTCCGGGTCTCGCGCCGGGTCGGCCGGCCGTTCGGGTCTGGCTCGACCCGCACGCCCCGTCGGCGGCGGCCGCGCCGCTCGTCGTACCGCAGACGCGCCCGACCCGTCTCAACCGCGACGTCCAGTACACGGCCGCCTGACCACGGCCGGACCCTGAGGCGGAGACGCCGGTGCCGACTCCGTCACGACGGAGCCGGCACCGGGTGTACGCGGAAGAGTTACGCCGCGCGGTACGCGTTCCACGCGGTCAGCATGCGGGTCGCCTGCCCCGGGGTGAACTGGTACATGCACGAGTCGTAGGTGTAGTCCATGAAGTTGGTGATCGGGTCCAGCCCGGTCGCCGAGCAGGTGTTCCGCCCGGTCGGGCACTGGTACGCGGGCGACGCCTCGGCCGGGGTGTCACTGACGCTGTCACCCGAGCCACCGCAACCACCCTGGAAGGTGTGGTACAGGTTCAGCCAGTGCCCCACCTCGTGAGTGCCGGTGTCGCCCTGGTTGTAGTTGGTCGCGGTGCCGCCCGGCAGGGACTCGTTCAGCGCGACCACGCCGTCCATGGTGTTCAGGTTCCGCTGCGGGAAGGTTGCCCAGCCCAGCAGGTCGTTGCTCAGCTCGCCGAGGTAGATGTTGAGCGTGTTCTTGCCGCCCACCCGCAGCGAGGACTTCATCGACCGCTCCGCCGACGAGCCCTGCACGATCGGGTACCACGACGGGTTCGTCACCCGGTTGATCTTGTCGAGCCGGAAGGCGAACGCGGTGACCGCGCCGCCGGTGCCCCCGGCGTACGCCTGGTTGAGCACACTGATCTGCGAGGTGATCAGCGAGTCCGGGATGTTGCCGCCGGCCCGGGTGCTGTTCTCCTGGATCACGTGCACCACCACCGGGATGGTGACGGTGGCCAGCGCCATCGCGCCGGCACCCGTGCGGAAGCTGGCGCGCTCGCGCAGCGCCGCCGCCAGGTCGGCTTCCCGCTGGCGGACCTGCGTGGCGGTCAGCTCGTTCGGGTCGTGCTTGGCTGCGGCACCGGGCTTCGCCCGGGCGTTGGCGTGGCTGTCGGCGGGCTCCACGCAGGCGCCGCCGGGCGCCGCCGAGAAGGCCGAAGCGGCCGGAACGACGCCCACCGCAGCGGTGCTGAGCAGCAGCGCGAGGGTCGTCGACGCGACACCGGCGGCACGCCGGGTCAGCAGGTTGGGACGGAGTCCCATGGGCCCACCTCTTTCTGGCGGCGTGGCAGGGGGTGTGTCACGCCGTGGCTGGAAACGTGAGGCAGACGTTACAACTCATCGATCAATTTGAGAACGGCTATATGTTGCCGCCGGGAAACTTCTTTCCTCGGGGGAGGCCGGGCCGGCAGGGCGGCCGTCGCGCGGGGGTACCTGGGTGCACGGGCTCGGTGACTCGGGTACAGTGGTGCCGCTTGCGGGTGTAGTTCAATGGCAGAACATCAGCTTCCCAAGCTGACAGTGCGGGTTCGATTCCCGTCACCCGCTCCACACACGGAAGCCCTGGTCAGGACCAATGGTCCCGCCAGGGCTTCCGTAGTTCTAGGTCGTGCTGAAACAGGGATGGGCCATTAGCGGGCCATTAGGCACCCGCGTGGGGCGGAGTTGAGGGTGGAACGTGACGAAGTGATCGTCGTTGTGCAGCGGCTCATGGAGGGCGACTACACCGACGACGAGGCAAACGGCTGGCTGGACCGTCTCGAACGTGAGTTGGTCTGCCCGCACATCAGTGACCTCATATTTTGGCCCGATGAGCCGCTCTCGGCGGTCGACGTAGTAGACCGCGCCCTTGCCTATCGGCCATTCGAGATGGGCTCTGGCTAACGCTTGCTGGGCTTGCGCCGGGCAGCCTTGACCGCCTTGTCGATCGCGTCGGCGATGCCCTGGTCGGCCTCCCGGTTGGCGTGCTGGTAGATCAGCGCGGCACGCGGGCTGTCGTGCCCCATCCGAGCCATGATGTCGCGCAGGCTCGCGCCCGGTGCCCGCGACGCGAGCGTGTTGCCGGTGTGTCGCAGCTCGTGGAAGTGCAGGCCGGGCACACCAACGGCGGCGACTGCCTCGGGCCACTTGACCAGCTTGTTGAAGTTGCCGCGCCAGAGGTTTTGGCCGCTCTCGCCGGTGAACACGAACGCCTCGGGTGCCTCGCCGACGTGGCCGCTCATGTGCTGTTTCAGCACAGGCAGGGCCGCTTTGGGCAGGGCAACGGTTCGCACGCCCGCCCGCGACTTCGGCGGGCCGAGGATCAGGCCGGTACCCCGGTGCTCGACGAACGCCTGTCGCACCCGCACCGTGCCGGCCGCTAAGTCGATGTCGCAGTGTCGCAGGGCGACCGCCTCGCCCCACCGCAGGCACCCGAACGTGGTGACCAGGATCAGCGCTCGGAAGCGCTCCGGCATCCGCTCGGCCAGCGCGAAGATCTGCGGAACGGTGAGAACCGGCCGCTCTGCGGACTTCTCCTGGTCGGCACCGACGACGCGGCACGGGTTGATCCTGATCAGTTCGTCCTCCTTGACGGCGGTCATCAGGACCGCGCGTAGCAGCCGGTACGCCTTGGCGGTCATGGTCACCGACACGCCCTCGGCCAGCAGTCGCGCCCGCCACTCGCGGACCATAGGCGTGTCGATCCGGTTGAGCGGCATGTCGCCGAGGTGCGGCGTGATGTGTCTGCCGAGGGTCCAGCGGTACAGGTGCACGGTCCGGGGCCGCAGGTTCGGCCGCTCGGTGATCCACCGCTCGGCGTAGTCGCGTAGCCGGATCTTGCCGCGTTCAGGGTCGATCCACTCGCCCCGCATCATCTGGGCCTCGATCAGCGACAGGTACTTTTCGGCCTCGGGCTTGCGGGCGAACGTCTGCGGGGCGGAGCGCATCCGTCCGTCCGGGCCGGGGTAGCGAGCCTGGTAGCGGCCGGACTCGCGCTTACGGATGTTGCCGAATCGGCGGTGTCCCTTTTGGTTGGCCATGATCAGGCGACACTCCTCAATCCGCGCCAGACGGTCTCTGCGGTCATGGGCTCGACTCGTCCGGCGTGGACGAATGCGGCCAGGTCGGCGGGGTCGATTCGGATCGACCGGCCGAGGCGATGGAACGCGATCTGTCGCTCGGCAACGGGCTGAGCACGCGGCGGCAACGGCGGTAATTGCTCTACGTCGGCACCTAAGCGGAACTACCGCACATCCGGAGGCGTTGTCCGTTCTGGGCTCGCTACACCTAGCGTTGGCACTGGTTCACGCACGGGCAGGAAATCGGGCAGACGCCCGGCGGGAGATAGAGCATGCCCGGCAGGTAGCCGCACAGCTTGGTGTCGACCGGAATGACTTGAATCTCGAATTCGGGCGAACCAACGTCGACATTCAGGCAGTGTCAATCGCGGTTGAACTTGGCGATGCAGGAGAGGCCATCGACATCGGAGAACGGATCAACGCCGAACGGTTGTCGACGGAACGCCGTGCGCGACTAGCGATGGATCTCGGCCGTGCCTATGCGCAGCGGAGGCAGGGCGGCGAGGCGTTGGCGCACTTGCTCGAAGCCGAGAAGTTGGCACCGGAACTCATCCACACTCATGTTGCCGCCCGGAAGGCGATCCGCGAACTGATCCTGGTCGCCGGACGTGCGGCATCACCAGAGCTGAAGTCGCTCGCGGAAAGGGCGGATGCGCAGCCGTAACCTCCTGGTGTCCCCGCTGTCCCCCGTGTCCCCGCTGTCCCCCGAGAGGTGCTGAACTGCGGAAACAACGGGAGACAGCTAGTGGGTAGCTGTCCCCTGGCAGGTCGGTCGCGGGCGGAAGCACCGTCACTCGTTGCTTGGATTCGGAAAACTCCGGAAAAGGGCGCGGAGGGCATCCGCCGCCTCGGCGTTAAGTTTCTCAAATTCCGTCAACGCGTCATCGATTCGGCAATTAGTAGATTCGTACGACTCGGAGAGTAAGTCCTGCAAATGCCTTTCGGCCGCCTCCCGCAAACCGTCCGACGGTTCCGGCTCCAAAATCCGCTCAGGGGGCGTCCAACTGAGAGGCGCTTCGCGCTCCTCTTTCCATGAGCGCAACAAATCTGCGGTGTAGCGGTCACTGGCAAGGCGATCGACGACTGCATGGTGAGCAAGGCATAGCAAAATTAGGTTTGAGAATGAATTGGCCTCCTTGGTTGACATGGAGGCGGAGAAGCGCGGAGACTCGGGAGTAACTCCTGATATGTGGGCAATGTTTGCGTTAAGCGCAGGCGTGCCATCGATAAGTCGAACGATGGGCTCTTCGCACCCAGGGTAATAGCATTTCCCGTTCGAGAAGGCAATAAGTCCGAGTTGATCCGATCTGCTGATTACCACATCTCACCGTCCAATCGCGAGCCGTTTCCATCGTTAGCTTCGTCTTTCCCGGCCGAGCCAGAGGGGTTGCGCTGCTCCGGCATGTGAACTTCGATCATATGGAACCTCATTGCTGACAGGAGGCGAGCCTTTGACCTCTCCGATTCTTCTCGCCGATTCTGCCCGTCAAGCGCAGCTTTTGAAGAGGAAATCAAGCACACGTTAAGCTCGCGGGTTAGCTTGACTACGGTCTCGTGACCAAACAGCTCTAGATCACGCAGAGCTGTTCTGAACTTTCGACTCGCAGTCATGTACGCGGCAACATGCGGAGAAGCGGCGGACGCTTCGCTAGCGCTTCCGACTTGCACCTTCGGCAGTCTCGTGCCGGCGAGATCCCGATTCGCGTCCATCCACTCGTCGGCGGCCTCGATCAGCCGCGTATATGCGCCCCTACGTTCGGACCACAGCACTTTGTTCCTGTCCTCAAGGGCGACATGAGCCCACTTCTCCAGCTCCGTTAAGCGTTTCAACTCGGCTTCTCTCGCCTGCCAGCGCAGTTGTCTCTTGCTCGTGAGGTACTGAAATCCTCCAGCGACCAGCGCGCCAAATAACGTACCACCAACAGCTATTATGCTAATCAAGTACGGATTTACACCTTGAGCGGCCATACCGGGCGGGCTCCCTTGTTGGACTCGGCAGGGTTGCCTGGATGCCCCAGTATGAGCCGTCGTGTCACGCAACGAGCACGCAAGCTGCACTGACCTTCGTAGGGACCGATGGTCCCGCTAAGGCTTCGGCGTATTTGGGGGAGTGTCGAACGGCCGGCGGGCCGTTAGCTCGCCTCAGGCGGTCGACTCGTCGACGTCAGCAGGTCAACTTCACCTTGCGTCCGACCGCCAATACCGTAACTGCGCCGGACTGGTCTACGCGGAGCGCGGGTGATCCTTCACCAGTCGTACCCCGCCGACTCCTAGCTTAGATTTTACGGCATCTGTAAACGCCTGTACCTTTACCGAATCTCTTGTCAAAGGGCCCTCAATCACCGCGTCCACAATCTCGATAGACTGCCTGAATGACTTAAGTGCCGCCGAGTCGGACCACAACGTTTCACAGATCTTGTTGCAATAGCCTTCTACTTTATTGGCAGTAAGAGCCGGCACCTCTTTTCCGGCAACAATGTACTTGAATGCCATCAAAAGCTGATAGCGGGCAGGCTTGTAGTAAACGGGTAGCGAGCCATTCCGAAAGAAGAACTCCAGCTTGTAGTACGCGAAGGCAGACGTATAGTACGGATCTAGCTTGTGTTGCTCATTGAAGATGCTTCGGCCGACGGCGCTGCGCAGATCTGAATAGTAGCGGCTTGCTCGATGTGGCTCATCATTGAACATGGCAGCGAAGGCACGAATCTGTTGCGGCTTGGTGATGATCCGCACCTTCTCAATTCCGCTTACCGCATTGTATTGCTTCGAGCGTCGCTCGTAGTGCAGCTTCTTTTTGTCGGGATAGGACTCGAATAGCGCCTCTAGCCTCTTTTGGAAACTGCTCAAGGCGTAGAGATCTTCCGTTGTTACTTGAGTCTGGCGGTTAGTGGCGGTAATAACCGAGTTAATAATGTCGTCATCGGTCGTGGCAATCAGGCGCAAGGGCACATGCAGGTCGGACTTCAGGTTTCCGGACTCATCAAACAGCACATGACTGGTCTGACAACCGTTTACAATCTGATAGTCCGATACAACAAACTTGTTTCCGGTTGCACGCAGGCCCCTCGCTACAACAGTGACGCCGTTATTGAGAATTGGGAATCGTTGTTGTGCCCCGCCGTCTTGAAGAGTGGTACGAATCTCGTCGTTGACGGCACCGTAACCTTGGAAGTCGCGAATGTTGTCATAGAAAAGGGACTTTCTGATACCCCCGGCGTGGTCGGTGATCAACGGGAGAAATTCGCTCACCGGGAGGATGCCGAGGTATGCCTCGTCTACACCTTGAATATCAGGAAGGGTCACCTTGTTCGAGAAAGTAAACTCCGCCGTGACGCTGTTCTTACTACGCTGGTAGCTCTCGTGCAATTCGTTTGCGCCCATCGGGACGAACTCCACCTCACTGAAGAGCCCGGAATCGCGTAGTCTTTGCAGGCGTTTGCTTACCTTCCCAAGGATGTGCGCATCGTTGGCCCACGTTCCAGTGGTTACGTAGAACATGCGACATGTCGGCTTCTGCCGGCGGAACTTTATGCTGTAGCTATAAATGGCCGTCATAATCTCGTGAGCGGCGACTAATTCCGGCGACATAGCAAGCGAGGGAACTTCTTCGAAGAACTCCTCGACACCGTCAAGGAAGGTCATGATTTGCTCAGCGCTGAAGCCGCTGGTCGTCTTTGCTTGGGTGAAGATGAAGCCGACATCCAAGATGGGTGAGGCGCCAATCAAGTCGTTAGCTTCGTCGACGGATGTGGCAATAATTCCATTGACGATAATTGCGATACCGTCAATACCGAGATCGTCTTCTTCACCAATGACTACGTCCGCGATGTCAAACTCTTCGTCGTAGCAGTCTGATACGGCACAGAAGGATGCAAAGTGTTCGAACAGGTCGGACTCCGACATGTCGGGCAAAGACTGTTCCGCCTGGAACACATTGAGGTATGACTTAGTGATCCGGTCCATACCTGCCCCCTCTCACGTGGAATGTCAGCCTAACGGTCCAGCTACCCGATAGCCGGCACCCCGTGGCTCATGCATGTTCTCGCCGGTCGCGACGCTCCCGCATCTAGTCTTGAACGTCGGGCCCTAGCCCGGGAGGTCGAGCAAGGCCCCTACCCAAGGGTTTGTGTGGGCCATTCACGGGCCATCAGGGCAGGACATGGGAGGTCCCTCCAGGCCACTTGGTACCGCTCCGACCTGCGGCCGGAGGGAACGAACCGGGGATCTTGTACGGTTCCCAAGCTGACAGTGCGGGTTCGATTCCCGTCACCCGCTCCACCACGAAGGCCCTGGTCAGGATGCGAATCCGAGCCGGGGCCTTTGACGTTGTCGCGCTGCACACGTGGGGCGGGAGCGCGCTGTCACGTCATGGCCGACGGCGGAGGCGACTCCAGCCGACGGCACCAACGACCATGGCCAGACCGATGGCGCCCACTGCGTACATGGGCGGGCGCCAGCCATCGGACCGGAAGGCCTGAATCACGAGGTAGCCGATGAACAGAGCCTCAATTGTGATCATGACCAGGACCGCTGCTCGACTGTTGAAGATGGCACTCGAACGACGCGGTCCTGCTCGTTCCTGAGGCATGGCCGCGACGCTAACAGCGAAACGTCAGGCGTCTCTACCGGGCATTCGCCGGGATCCGTTACCAACCTGTTGGTGGCGTCGGAGGAGTTCCCGCAGTGCGCTGATCTCGGCGGCCAGTGCCGCCTGCCCTTGCTCGGTGATCCTGATCCAGGTCTTGGGTCTGCGGCCGTGGTAGCCCCTCTCGATCTGGATCAGGTCCGCCTCCTCCAGCACGGCGAGGTGTCGGGAGAGATTGCCGGCGGTGAGTTCGAGTGCGTCGCGGAGGTAGGCGACCTCTACCCGTTCGGCCTCCGCGGCGATGGTGAGGATGCCGAGCCGGTTGCGCTGGTGGACGGTGTCGCTGAGGCCGTTCGTCGGGTGTCCGCCGTTGCCAGGGCCGGCGGCCGAGGGGTTGGTGTCATTCTCACCGCTCACGCCGACCTCTTGCCCGTGGTGAGGAGGGCGACGGTGCCACCGACGAGCAGGATCGGTGCTGGCAGCAGGGCCGCCAGCAGGAAGCTGAAGCGGTTCAAGTCGCCCGGTTCAAAGTCCGTGGTGTGGAAGTAGACGTTTACGAGGACGACCGCGACGACGTAGCAGACGACCACGGCCGTCAGGCCGCGACTGCGTTCCAGTCGGGCCAGGACCACCAGACCTACCGCGATGACCAGATGCGGAAGCATGCCGCGATTGGAGATGCCCAACAGCGGTGTGGTCGCCCAACTGGTTCCGGTCGAAATCGCCGTCGCCGTGTTGAGCAGCAGGAATCGCAGCACGATCGGCAGCACGAGCCCGACCAGGGTGCCCACGATGCCCGCAATGACGTACGCCCGGGTCGCTGTCTGCACACCCATCCGCACACCATGCCACCGATACCACCAGAGGCTGAGCAGGTAGCCGCCGATGAGCGCCACCAGCCAGTACCAGCCAAGGGCTGCCGAGCGTTCAAGGAAATCCCCGCCGAGGCCGGTCAGAGCGGGATTTTCCTGCGTGGCACGCAAGGTTGGCGATTCGATCGACTCGACGTACAGGGGTGCGGCCATCGCCATGAGGAGACCGAACACCAGGAGCGGCAACCAGTAGGCGTGGCGGACGGCCCGGGTGCGCCGTCGGAGGGCGGCCACCGACGCAAGGAGTTCGCCCGGGGTGTCCTTGCGGTACGGCGCGGTGTTCGGTTGCTCCGACACGGTGACCTCCAGGCTGCGTCGAATGTTGCTGCACTACCAATAGGTTTGCATCGCAAATCATTCTGCGCAAGAGTTTCAGCGAGACGATGACAGCCGCCTGGATCGACCGCGGTTGTTCCTGCTGAGTCTCGGCACCGGCTAATGTCCGGCTCGGAGGTGGTCCGTGTTCACCGAAGCGTTTCCGATCGTGACGACACCCGACCTGCCACGACTGATCACGTTCTATCGAGATGTGGTCGGCTTCGAACTGACCTACCGGTTCCCCGACGACGGCGACCCGGAGTTCGTCGCACTGCGACTGGGCAACAGCGAACTCGGCCTGGCCGCCGACCCGGATGCCGGCGACCCTGCCCTCTCACGCCGTTGGGAGTTGTGTGTCTACGCCGACGACTGCGACGCGGCCGTGGACGCACTACGCGTGGGCGGCGCGATGGTCACCGAGGAGCCGGTCGACCAGCCGTGGGGTGAGCGGTCCGCCCGGGTCACGGACCCCGATGGCAATCGGGTGCTGGTGCTGTCACGGCTGTAGACGCGGCCGCCTCCGACGTTCACTTGGTCACCGTCGGGCCGCCACCGCTGCCACGATCGTCGAGCACGAGCGGAGCGCGACCGCGCACCTCGTACCGGATGTGGGTGACCTGCGGTGTGTGGAGGACGCGGGTCGGCGTCAGCTCGATTGCCTCCTTCTCGCCGAGGTCGAGGTCCGCGTCGAACAGCCGGAGACCGGTGCCGAGCACGACCGGTACGACGTGCAGCTCCAACTCGTCGAGCAGGCCGGCCTTGAGCACCTGCCGTACCAGGCTGCCGCCCCCGGCCACGGCGACGTTCTTGCCGCCGGCCACGGCGCGCGCCTGCTCGACGGCGCTGGCCACGCCATCGGTGACGTAGGTGAAGCTGGTGCCACCTCCGCGCAGCAGGGGCTGGCGCGGGCGGTTCGTGACGACGAAGACCGGCGCGCGGAACGGCGGCACCTCGCCCCAGGGGATTTCACCGCCGTCGGCCATCCGCCGGCCCATCACGTACGCGCCGGCCGCGCCGAAGGACTCGGCGACCACCTCGGAGTTGGTGTCCTGCTCCCCACCGGAGAAGCCCAGCCGTTCGCGCCATGCCATTGCTTCGGTCGCCCAGCGGGTGACCCGGAAGAATCCGGCGCTCTCGGCCGAGTCCCTCCAGTTGCCGTCGCCGCTGAACCGGGGGCCGGCGTAGAACCCGTCCATCGACACCGACAGTTGTGCAGTCACCTTCGTCATCTCGCCCTGGTCCTCTCATCGGGCGACACCCCGCCTGGGTGCCGCTCACCGATGGGTCGGAGCCGAACGGGAACCCCCTACCGGGAGAGGGTGTGACGCATGTCACCTTCTGGCTCGGCCAGGTACCACGTCCCGGTGCGCTCGGGATCGCGTAGCCAGCGCATGCGGGGCACCTCCTCCGGGCGGGGCCTCCAGTCCCGGTAGGGCGCGATGGTCAGCCGCCAGGCAATCACCGCGAAGACGTAGATGCCCGGGCCGACCAGCCAGAGCAGGGCATCGCGTCGTCGATAGGAGGCGTACGGCGCGAGCCACACGGTCGCCGCCACCGGCAGGGCGATCGCGCTGAAGTCGGCCATCGGCCCGCGGCCGAACCGGGTCTCGATCAGCTCACGGAGGATGAAGGAGGGAACGACCACCGCGAGCACCATCGCCGCCGCGAGGACCGTGCGCATCCGACGATCCAGGGGTACGCGGGGAGCGGTTGGATCGGTCGACATTCCCGCAGCGTACGGGCCGGCAGGCGCGGTGGATCTACGACTTACGGTCGACGATCGCCGCCTCGATCCGCAGACCGAGGCCGGTCAGGATGAGGAAGGCGGCAAGGATGTGCGGCTTGAGCCCGGCGTAGCCGGACGACAGGGTGAGCAGCGAGGTCATGAAGCCGGCCACCAGCGACACGGTGCCGAACGCTCGTACCGTGTCGACCCGCTGCGACCGTAGGTCCATGGCGGAACGGTAGCGAAAACTCGGCACCGGTGGTGCGCCCGGCTAGGCTGGCGATCATGCGAATTGGCATCGTGATCCTGCCGGACCAGCGTTGGGCGGAGTCGCAGCGCCGCTGGCGGCAGGTCGACGAGTGGGGCTTCGACCACGCCTGGACGTACGACCACCTGGGCTGGCGGGACCTGGTCGACGGCCCGTGGTTCGACTCGATGACCACGCTGACCGCCGCCGCCACGGTGACCTCCAGGATCAGGCTGGGCACGCTGGTGGCGTCGCCGAACTTCCGGCACCCGGCCGCGTTCGCCCGGCAGATCACCACGGTGGACGACGTCTCGGACGGCCGACTGCTACTCGGCCTGGGTGCGGGCGGCATCGGCTTCGACTCGGCGGTGCTGGGCGGCGACACGCTGCCGCCGCGCCAGCGTGTCGACCGGTTCGCCGAGTTCATCGAGTTGCTCGATCTGATCCTGCGGGAGGACGGCACCACCTGGCGCGGCGACTGGTTCGCCGCGGTGGACGCCCGCAACAACCCCGGCTGCGTGCAGCAGCCCCGGGTTCCGTTCGTGGTGGCCGCCAACGGGCCACGATCGATGCGACTGGTGGCCCGCTTCGGTCAGGGCTGGGTGACCACCGGCACCGGCGACGACAACGACCTGGAGGCCTGGTGGGACAGCGTGTCGGCGCTGTCCGCGCGGATGGACCGGACCCTGGACGAGGCGGGCCGTGATCCGTCCACCCTGGACCGCTACCTCTCGTTGGACGCGGCCCCGGTGTTCTCGCTCAGCAGCGCGCAGTTCTTCGCCGATCAGGTCGGCCGGGCCGCCGAGCTGGGCTTCACCGACGTGGTGACGCACTGGCCGCGCGCCAGCAGCTGGTATGCCGGCGACGAGGCCGTCCTGACGGACGTGGCAACCCGGCTGCTGCCGGGCCTGCGCGGCTGAGGCGGCGGCGCCAACGGCAGGCGGCCACCGTCGGAAAGCCCAGCCAACCGGATCAGGTGCCCAGGTCGCCGCTGGCCACGCCGCCCTCGCCGCCGGAGACCAGTCGCAGTCGGAGGCACACGATCGGGGTGTCGTCGTCGACGGGGGTGCCGAGCCGCGCCCAGTAGGCGGAGTGCCCGGCCCGCCACTCCTCGATCGAGCGGTCACCCTCACCTTCGGTGCGGGCGAAGTCCCACGACACGTCGGCGAAGCGGACCACCTCGACGCCGGTGATCTCCACGACGCCGGCCAGTGCATCGTCGTCGTCGACCAGGGCGAGCCGTTCGCCGACGTGTTCCAACTCCTCGCCCTCTTCCTCGTACTCGCCGAGCCGGCCGGCCGTCGCGGTCTTCACGCCGGCCAGCACCAGGGTGTTCAGGGTCGCCCGTAGCTCGCCGGGGGTGCCGAGGGCGAGGGCGCGCAGTTCGCCGATCCGAGGCCACATCCTGCCGAGGCTAGGCCAGCGCGGCCCGTACCGCCGCCGCAATTCGCCGGGCTCCGCTCAGATCAACTGGCCGGCATAGCCGGCGGCGGCGAGCAGCCGTTCGTCACCGGTGGCGGCGTGCGCGTCGAGCACCGCGTCGGCGAGCTTGACCACGTGCTCGTCGCCGTGCCGGGCCGCGCGGGCGAAGACCTCCGCCGGGGTCGCGGCGGCCACGGTCGGTGGCGCGATGCCGTTGGCTGGGGCGTACACCGAGGTCATGGCCGCCGTCGCGGACCAGGCGGCGGCGAGGCTCGGCGCCCAGAGCGCCCGATCAAGTGCCGGCAGGGTACGCAGCACCGCGGTCGGTGCGGTCACCGCGTGCACCAACATGACCGGCGCCGCGTGCCCGAAGCGCAGGTAGTCCAGCCCGGCCCGGTGCACCAACGTGGTGAGCCCGCGCCTCGCCTCGGCCGGGCTGCGCGCGGGGCGCAGCGCCGCGAGCGCCGGCTCCCATCGGGGTACGCCCGGTAGTTGGCCCAGCCGATCCCGAACGCCCCCGGTCTGGTCGTCGATCCGGGGCAGCCCGGCCAGCGCGACATCAACCTCGGTCCCGTCCGTGTTCGGCCCGTCCCACTCGTCGACGGTGCTGCCGTCGAGCAGCCGGGCGGCGCCGGGGACCGGCTGCCAGCGGGCCGCCCAGTAGCCGAGGGCCTGGCCCAACTCGGTGAGCCGCTGCGGGTTCACCTCGTCCGAGCCGAGCGCGCGTACGGCGTGCCCGACCCGGATCACACCGTGGGTGGCCCCGGCGGCGATGCCGGGCAGTAGCCGTGGCCACCAGGTGCCGAGCACGTCGCGCCACGGGCGTTCGCGCAGTTGTCGGTCGAAGTAGGCCAGCCAGTCACCGGCCCGCTTCGGATCGCCGAGCGCTCCCCGCCAGTCGTCGATCGGGTGTAACCCTCGGGGCAGCTCGTCGAGCCGGCCGAGGTAGTCGTCGAGCCAGCGGTGCACCCGCTGCTGGTGCCCGTGTCGGGCCAGCGCCTCGACGGCCATCGGCCCGTGGTTCGAGAGCCAGCCCTCGAATTCGGGGCCGGTGCGGTGCAGTCGCTCGTACGCCTCGTCGAGAATTTCGTCACTCATGCATCGATCGTCGGAGGTGAACCTCGGTTCAGGTCAAGTCGGCAGGTCTCTGGCGTTGATCAGGCCGGTGATCCGTAGGTCGGCCGCGACCTCGGGTGGGCAGTCGACGGCTACCACGGCGGTGCCCAGCACCTCGGCATCGCGTGCGGCGCAGATGTCGTAGAGGGCGTGCAGTTGCGCGCCGGTGCGCACCCAGTCGTCCACCACCAGCACCCGGTCGCCGGGGCCGAGGTGTCGGTCCCGTACGGCCAGGTCGACCTGCCGGCCCCGGTAGTCCGGCGGGCTCTGTGCCCAGGTGAGCGGCCCGGCCGGCAGCCTTCCGTCGCCCGGTTTGTGGGCGGCCACGAAGCCGACCCCGAGGGCGGTGGCGGCCAGCGGCCCGAGCAGCAGCCCGGTGACCGCTGGGGCGAGCACCACCGTCGGCCGGGCGGCCCGGTACGGCGCCACCAGGGCCGGTCCCAGCTCGGCCAGCACGGTCGGGTCCCGCCACCAACCGGAGATGTCGCTGACCAGGTGACTGGTGCCCGGGCCGGGGTCGATCCACTGGAACAGGGCGGCCAGACGGTCGGTCAGCTCAGCGGGCATCCGCCCATCCTGCGGCACGCGCGGTCGACGTGTCGGCAGCTGGGCCGGCCGGCCCACCCGGGATCGGATGATCGGCTACACGTACCAGTGCAAATACGGGCATAACACAATGATCACGTTGACTTCGGAAGTGCTTCTCTCGTTACGGTCCGACCCGGTTTGTTCAGTCGACGATAGGACCGAGCTGGTGGTTGGTAAGCACTCCCGTACCCGCATCTTCTCCTCTCCGGCGGGCATCGTGGCCACCGCGGCCGTCGGCGTCGCCCTCGTCGTCGGTGGCACGTTCGGTGCCGTGCAGCTGACCTCCGGCTCCGCCGAGTCGGGGCAGGCGACTCTCGAACTCACCCCGACCACCGCCGCCAGCAGCCTCGCCCCCAGCTCCCCGGTCGCCTCCCCGAGCGCCTCCGCGAGTGCCAGCGCCTCGCCGACCGTGACGGCCAGCCCGTCGGCCAGCCGGTCGCAGCAGGCCGCCTCCCGGGCCAAGGCCCGCACCGCGTCGCCGAAGCCGAGCCCGACCGCGAAGAAGACCACAGCGGCACCGAAGGTGCTGGACAGCGGCTCGTGCGGCGCCTCGTTCTACTCCGAGGGGCAGCTCACCGCCAACGGCGAGTCGTTCAACCCGAGCGCGCTGACCGCCGCGCACAAGACGCTTCCGTTCAACACGAAGGTCCGGGTGACCAACCCGGCCAACGGCAAGTCGGTCGTGGTGCGGATCAACGACCGCGGCCCGTTCATCGACGGGCGCTGCCTGGACCTGTCCCGGGCCGCGTTCGCCACCATCGCCTCGGTCGACGTGGGCGCGCTCAACGTCCGGTACGAGGTCCTCGGCTGACCGGGGCGGGTGACGCCGATTCGGCCGGTCAACCGGGCCGGCCGGACAGAACCTCCTCGGACGACGGGTCAGGTTCATTCACCGGTTCACGCGGATCAGGCAAACTGTCCCTCGTATCCACGCGACTCCTCCAGCCGGGCCATCGCCCGCTGAGCCCCGGATCCCGCGCCGGCCTCGGCGCGGCCATCGTTCTGCTCGCGATCGTGTCGGCGGTCGAGGCTGCGGACGGCCGCCCGGCGCACTACCTCGCGCTCCTGGCGGCCGTACCATTCCTGGCCGCCGCTCTGGCGTCCTGGCTGGTGGTGCTCGGGGTGGGCGTCGCGGCGACCCTGATCGGGGTCGGCTTCGCCCTGGTCGAGCCGAAGATGTCGCTGGTCACCTCGGTCAACGTGGTCGCGGTCGCGCTCGCCACCGGGTTGGCGGTCGCGGTGGCGTGGGTCCGGCAGCGGCAGGCGGAGCGGATCGTCGAGCTGACCAAGCTCGCCTCGGTGGCCCAGCAGGCGGTGCTGCGTCCGCTCGGGCCGCAGGTCGGGACGCTCGCGGTCGCGGGTCGCTACATCTCCTCCACGGCGACGGCTGAGATCGGCGGTGACCTGTACGAGGCGATCGACACGCCCTACGGCGTACGCATGATCATCGGTGATGTGCGTGGCAAGGGTCTGGACGCGGTCCGGCTGGCCAGCATCGTCCTCGGCTCCTACCGGCATGTGGCGTACGAGCGGGCCGACCTGCGCGCCGTCGTCGCCGACCTGGACCGTGCGGTGGCCCGCAATGTCGGCGACGAGGACTTCGTGACCGCGGCTCTGGTGGAGGAGCGCGGCGGGACGCTCACCATCGTCAACTGCGGGCATCCGCCGCCGCTGCTGCTGCGCCGAGGTGCGGTGATCCCGTTGGAGCCGCCGGCACCGGCGCCCCCGCTCGGGTTCATGCCGGTGGTTCGCCCCCGCGTCGAACGCCTGGAGCCCGGCGACCGGCTGCTGCTGTTCACCGACGGCCTCGGCGAGGCCCGGCGGGACGGCGAGTTCTTCCCCACCGCCGATCGGGCCTGGCGGCTGCTCGGCCACGGTACGGTCGCCGACGGGTTGGCCTCGCTGGAGACGGCCCTGGTCGAGTGGGTGCACGGCCGGCTCGACGACGACATCGCGCTGGTCCTGATGGAGTACGTCGGCGCCCGTACCGGCGCGGCGGCGGCCGTCCCGAGCTGGGAGGTCGGCGCGGCCGAGAGCTGATCCCGGCCCCGCAGCACGCCAGGTGTGTAATCGCTGTCACTTGGGCGATCCGCTTGTCGGTGGCTACCGGCGAGTAATAGGGTGGGGGTTACTGATCGGTAACACCTGTCCGGAAGCGGGGCCAGTGAGCATGACCCACTACAAGAGCAACCTGCGGGACCTTGAGTTCAACCTGTTCGAGGTCTTCGGGGCGGACCAGGCGTTCGGCCAGGAACCGTACTCGGAACTAGACGTCGACACCGCCCGCAGCTTCCTCGTCGAGCTCGACCGCCTCGCTCGCGAGGACCTGGCCTCCAGCTACACGGACGGTGACCGCAACCCGCCGGTGTTCGACCCGGTCACGCACACCGCGCCGCTGCCGGCGTCGTTCAAGAAGTCCTACCAGGCATTCATGGACTCTGAGTTCTGGCGCCTGGACCTGCCGCCGCACCTGGGCGGCACCACCGCGCCGCGTGCCCTCTGGTGGGCCCTCGCCGAGCTGGTGCTCGGCTCGAACGCCCCCATCTGGATGTACGCCTCCGGCCCGTCCTTCGCGCACGTGCTGGAGGTCGAGGGCACCGAGCGGCAGAAGCGGTGGGCCAAGCTCTTCATCGACAAGCAGTGGGGCTCCACCATGGTGCTCACCGAGCCGGACGCCGGCTCGGACGTCGGCGCCGGCCGCGCCCGCGCCATCCAGCAACCGGACGGCTCGTGGCACATCGAGGGCGTGAAGCGCTTCATCACCTCCGGTGAGCACGACCTCAGCGACAACATCGTGCACTACGTGCTGGCGCGCCCGGTGGGCGTGGAGGGCGTCGGTGGCCCCGGCACCAAGGGCCTGTCGCTCTTCGTGGTGCCGAAGTTCCACTTCGACGAGACCACCGGCGAGCTGGGCGAGCGCAACGGCGTCTACACCACCAACGTCGAGCACAAGATGGGCCTGAAGGTCTCCAACACCTGTGAGCTGACCTTCGGCGAGCACGGCGTACCGGCCACGGGCTGGCTGCTGGGCGAGAAGCACGACGGCATCCGGCAGATGTTCATGATCATCGAGTACGCCCGGATGCTGGTCGGCACCAAGGCGATCGCGACTCTGTCCACCGGCTACCTCAACGCCCTGGAGTACGCGAAGAACCGGGTGCAGGGCGCCGACCTGGTCCAGCAGACGGACAAGACCGCGCCGCGGGTCACCATCACCCACCACCCGGACGTGCGCCGCTCGCTGCTGCTGCAGAAGTCGTACGCCGAGGGTCTTCGTGCCCTGGTTCTCTACACCGCCACCTGGCAGGACAAGGTCGCCATCGCCGAGGCCGCCGGTGACGAGAAGGCCACCAAGCTGGCCAAGCGGGTCAACGACCTGCTGCTGCCGCTGGTCAAGGGCGTCGGCTCGGAGCGAGCGTACGAGATGCTCGGGCACGAGGCCCTGCAGACCTTCGGCGGCTCCGGGTTCCTCCAGGACTACCCGCTGGAGCAGTACGTCCGCGACGCCAAGATCGACACCCTGTACGAGGGCACCACCGCCATCCAGAGCCTGGACCTGATCTTCCGCAAGATCGTCCGGGACAACGGCAAGGCCCTGATGGCGGTCGCCGGCGAGATTCAGGAGTTCATCTCCTCCGAGGCGGGCAACGGCCAGCTCAAGGAGGAGCGGCAGGCGCTCGGCAAGGCACTCGCCGAGGTCCAGAACATCCTCGGTGTCATGACCGGCTGGCTGGGCGAGGCGCAGGGTGGCGAGACCCGCGCGCTCTACAAGGTCGGGCTGAGCAGCCGGCGCTTCCTGCTGGCGATCGGCGACCTGGTGGTCGGTTGGCTGCTCCAGAAGCAGGCCGACGTCGCGCTCAAGGCACTGACCGGCGAGGTCTCCGCCGCCGACAAGGCGTTCTACACCGGCAAGGTGGCCGCCGCCCGGTTCTTCGCCCGCGAGGTCCTGCCCCGCATCGGCGCCGACCGGCGGATCATCGAGGGCACCGACCTCGACATCATGGACCTCCCGGAGGAGGCCTTCTGACCGTGCCACGGCACGACTGACGGTTCCGGGTCGCACCGCCCGGCACCGACACCGACGGCCGGTGGGGCTACGAGCCCCGCCGGCCGTCGCCGTCTCCGGGTGGACGCCCATCCCCGAAACGGGTCGGCCGACCCCGGCGGCCTCGTTCTTCCCCTTTGCTCTGCTTCAACCGAGGCAACAGTCAGGGCGCAGAACCGTTGCGTGGGTTGAAGCAGAGCAAAGGGGGCGGAGGGGTGGTCAGCCTCCTGGCACCGGAGGCGTCGGGCTGCGCGGGCTGGCACGTATTGGGCGAGCCCGGTCGGGTATGCCGGAGGCGTGGCGGGTAACCGTCGCGTGACCTCGAAAGGGAACGCCCAGAGCCACCGCACGGGGGAGTGCAGCGCACATGGGTGTAGGAAGCGGCATTTTTCTCATCGCGATCGGCGCGATCCTGACCTTCGCGCTGAGAGCCAACGTCTGGTGGATCGACGTGCGAGCGGTCGGCTGGGTGTTCATCCTGGCCGGGCTGGCCGTACTGCTGACCACGCTCTGGTTCTGGCAGGACCGGCGCAAGCGGGCCCGGACCCTCATCGTGGAGGAGAACCGGCTGTCTCACCCGACGGCGATGATGCCGCCGCCGCCAGACCCGCCGCCACCAACCGCGCCGCCGTCCTGAGCCGCGCACGACGTGAGCGCGTACCCCTGAGCCACCCGTCGTTGGATCGGCGGGTGGCTCAGTCGCGTGCGGTGTGCCGTGCCGTGATCGGCGCTCCCGCGCGACCCAGCTCTGCCCAGCCGAGCGGGCCACGGTGCACCACCAGTTCGGCGGTGCGCAACCCCTCCTCGTCTGCCCCCTCCGGATCGAGGAGCGCGGAGAGCAGGGATATGCCCGGATTGTGCGCAATCAGTAGCGCCGTGCGGGCCGCCGGGTCGACCGTGCGGACCAGCGCCAACAACTCCTCGGGGTGGGCGTCGTACGCGCCGGGCTCGTAGCGGACGGTCGGGCGGGGACCGCTCGGACCACCCTCCGGCGGCGAACCGGTCATCCCCATCGCGACCCCGTGCCAGGTCTGCCGGGCACGTCTGGCCGTTGAGCAGATCACCACGTCGGGCAGTAACCCCTGGTGCGCCAGCCAGGCCCCGGCCGCTGCGGCGTCAGCATCCCCGCGCCCACTGAGCGGCCGGTCGGCATCGTCCGCCGCGTCGCTGCCCTGCTCGGCCTTCGCGTGCCGTAGCAACACCAGTGTCCGTGTCTCAGGGGCGGCGTCCGTCATGCCCTCAGCTTGCCCGATTGGCGATCTCCGTGCCGGGGTAAGTCGATGGGTGCCGCACCCCTACCGACGGCCGCGGCGCGCCGTACGCCAGGTTAGAGCCGAGGAGCGAGACATGGGCATTGGTGGCAGCATTTTCTTGATCGCGCTGGGCGCGATCCTCGCATTCGCCGTGGAGGCCGACCTGGGCTGGTTGAACCTGGCCGTCGTCGGCTGGGTGCTGATGCTGGCCGGCGTCGCCGGCCTGATCGCCACTCTCTACTTCTGGAACAGCCGCCGCCGCACGGTGGTCGCCGCTCCGGTACGCGAGGAGCGCGTGGTGGCGGACCGGGTGGTGCCGGTCCAGGACGACCGGGTCGTCCAGGAGTACCGCGAGGTGCGTCGGCCGGGCCGGCAGGTCTGATCCTCGCTCGCATACTCCGGGGTCCCGCAGCGTCGCGGGGCCCCGGCTCGCATGTGCCCCTCGCGCTCGTGCCCCGCCCGCTGGCTCAGGCGAACAGCGCGAGGTAGATCGCGATGTGGTGGCAGAGCGCGGCCAGCAGCGTGCAGGCGTGGAAGAACTCGTGATGACCGAAGACGGTCGGCCACGGGTTGGGCCGACGCAGCGCGTAGAAGATCGCGCCGACGCTGTAGATCGCGCCGCCAACGATCAGCAGCACCAGCGCCGTGACGCCGCCGCCGTGCAGGATGTCCGGCAGCATGGCCACCGCCACCCAGCCGAGCGCAAGGTAGAGCGGCGCGGAAACCCAGCGTGGCGCGTGCGGCCAGACCAACTTGAGCGCCACGCCGGCCAGCGCTCCACCCCAGACCAGAGCCAGCATCACGGTGGCCGGTCGAGGTTCGAGCAGCATGACGCACAACGGCGTGTACGTGCCGGCGATGAACACGAAGATCATCGAGTGATCCATCCGGCGCATGATCTGGTAGCCGCGCTCGGACCACACGCGACGGTGGTACAGCGCGCTGGTGCCGAAGAGTCCGCAGACGGTCAGGCTGTAGATGACGCAGCTCACCAGCGGCGCCCACCCCGGTCGGGTGGCGGCGATCGAGCAGAGCACGATGCCGCTGACCAAGGCGACGAAGAAGGCGTACGTGTGCAGCCAGCCGCGCATCCGGGGCTTACCGATGTCGACCGGCTTCAGTCGAAGCGGGGCGGAGGTGGTCACGTCATTAGGTTACGGCACCGTAGGTTACTTGCAAGTAGTCGTACTGGTGACGCCAGGCACCGTCGCCGTGAACACCGCATCGACACGACATCGGCGAGGATGAGCGGATGCGGATCCGACCCGTCGGGGCGCACGCCCTGCTGCTCGACTGTGCCGTCCCCGACGCCGCCCTGGTCGAGGCGTGGCGGGCCGAGCTGTGGCGGCGCCGCGAGCAGGGCGAGCTGATCGCCGTCGAGATCGTGCCGGCGGCCAGCACCGTCCTGCTCGACGGCCTGCCCGACCCGACCGCCACGGCCACCCTTCTCCGACGCTGGGCACCAACGGTCTCGACGGCCGCCAGCGCCAGCGACCGTCCCTGTGACGGCAGTGACGAATGCGGTGGCGACGGTCACGGTGGCATGGGCCGGGCGGTCGGTACGGAGGTGGTCGTCCCGGTCGACTTCGACGGACCGGACCTGCCGGCGGTCGCCGAGCACTGGGGCGTGGATGTACCAGCCGTGCTGCGGCGGCTGACCGACACCCCGTTCCGGGTCGCGTTCTGCGGCTTCGCCCCCGGGTTCCCCTACCTGACCGGGCTGCCCGCCGAGCTGGCGCTGCCCCGGCTGGCCACACCCCGCCCCCGGGTGCCGGCCGGCTCGGTCGCCCTGGCCGGCCCGTACGCCGGCATCTACCCGAGCGCGTCCCCCGGCGGCTGGCTGCTGGTCGGCCGGACCGATCTGGTCCTCTTCGACGTGCACGCCGACCCGCCGGCCCGCCTCGGTCCGGGCACCTCGGTGCGGATGGCGGCAGCGTGATCCACCCGGCCATGATCGAGGTGCTCCGCGCCGGCGCGCTCACCACCGTGCAGGATCTGGGTCGCCCCGGCTGGGCGCACCTGGGCGTACCCCGGTCCGGCGCCCTCGACCCGGCGGCTCTGCGGCTGGCCAACCGGCTGGTCGGCAACCCGGAGCACGCCGCCGCCCTGGAGATCACCCTGACCGGCTGCACCCTGCGGCTGACCCGGGCCACCACGGTGGCGGTCACCGGCGCCGAGGTGACCGTCCACGCCGGCGATCGGCCCGGCGACACCGGGCGCCCGCTCACCGTGCCGGCCGGGACGGTGCTGCGGATCGGCCCCGCCCGACAGGGCGTACGGAGCTGGGTGGCCGTGGCGGGCGGCATCCACGTGTCACCGGTGCTCGGCAGTCGCGCCACCGACACCCTCTCCGGGCTCGGCCCGCCTCCGCTGCGCGACGGCGACCGGCTGCCGCTCGGTGAGCCGCTCGGCGCACCCGCACCGGTGGACCTGACCGTCTGCTCCGCGCCCCCGCCGGAGGTGCACCTGATGCTGCGCCCGGGCCCTCGCGACGACTGGTTCACCCCGGCCGCACTCGACCGGCTGTTCGGGACCGCGTACACCGTCAGCCCGGTGAGCAACCGGGTCGGCGCGCGCCTTGCCGGTGCGGCGCTGCCCCGCGCGGTCGCCGGCGAGCTTCCCAGCGAGGGCATCGTGCTCGGCGCGGTGCAGGTGCCGGCGGACGGACAACCCCTGATCTTCCTCGCGGACCATCCGACCACCGGCGGATACCCCGTCATCGGGGTGGTCACCGACGTGACCCCGCTCGCGCAGGCCCGGCCAGGGACTACCGTCAGATTCCATGGACCTCAACGCTGACCTGGGCGAGGGATTCGGCATCTGGCGACTCGGCGACGACGAGGCGCTGCTGAGCCTCGTCACCTCCGCCAACGTCGCCTGTGGCTTCCACGGCGGCGACCCGTCCACCATGCGGCGGGTCTGTGAGGGCGCGGCGCAGCGCGGGGTCGCGGTGGGCGCGCAGGTCGGCTACCGGGATCTCGCCGGCTTCGGTCGGCGGCGCATCGCGTACGACTTCGCCGAGCTACGCGACGAGGTGACCTACCAGTTGGGGGCGCTGAACGCGTTCTGCCGGCTGTTCGGCACCCGGGTCCGCTACCTCAAGCCGCACGGCGCGCTCTACCACGCGGCCAGCACCGACGAATCCCAAGCGGCGGCGGTGGTCGCCGCGGTCACCGGCTACGACCCCGAGCTGCCGATACTCTGTCTGCCCGGCTCGACGCTCGCTCAACTGGCCGTCGGCGCGGGCCTGCCGGTCGTCGCCGAGGCCTTCGCCGACCGCGCGTACCTGCCCAACGGGGCGCTGGTGCCACGCGGCACTCCCGGCGCGGTGATCACCGATCCGGAAGAGGTGGCCGAACGGGCGGTGCGGATGGCCACCGAACGCAGCGTGGTGGCGGTGGACGGCACCGTCATCCCCTGTTCGGTCGACTCGATCTGCCTGCACGGCGACACCCCCGGCGCGGTGTCCGCCGCCGAACTCGTCCGCGCCACCCTGATCGACGCCGACATCCCCCTGGCCCCGTTCGCCTGACCGGTGGGGTCCCCTGTCGCGCAGGGGCCCCCACCGGACGGTCAGGCGTCCAGGCCGCGCAGCACGAGCGGCAGCCGGGTCACGGCACCGTCGACCACCCGGACCGGTACGCCCCAGTCCTGCCGGGTCAGGTGGCACGCCGCGTGCTCGACGTCCGCGTCGCAGGTCGCCGCCTGGGCGGTCACCTGGAGCACCCCAGCGGTGATCTCGCTGTTGAGCACCAGCCGGCGGGACAGCTCGGTGCCCGTGCCGGCACCATCCACCAGCAGCTCCGGCGGGGACGCCGAGACCACCAACCGGGTCGATGGCCCGTACGTCTCGTCCAGCTTCTGCCCCGGCGCGGGAGTGAAGACGATGTCCAGGGTGACCTCACCGGCCGCGACGTCGGTCGGCTTGCGCTCGGTGCGGTGCCGCGGCCCGTCCACCGTGCTGGCACCTGCCGCCGACAGGGCGCCCGGGGCGAGCCGGGTCAACCGGTGCGCGGCGGACTCCACCACCAGCACCTCACCGGCCGGGGTGAGCACCAGATCGCTGGGCTCCGCCAACCCGTCGGCGACGGTGGAGACCTGGTTGCTGACCGGGTCGAACCGGCGCACGGCGCCGTTGTACGTGTCCGCGATCAGCACCGAGCCGTCCGGCAGCGCGCACACGCCCAGCGGGTGCTGCAGCAGCGCCGACTCCGCCGGACCGTCCACGTGCCCGAAGTCGAACAGGCCCTGCCCGACGGCGGTGCCCAGCACACCGTTCTCGACGTACCGGACGGAGCTGGTCTCGCTGTCGGCGACCCAGAGCCGGGTGCCGTCGGCGGAGACGGAAAGCCCTGACGGCTGCGCCATCCACGCCTCGGTCAGCGGACCGTCGCGCAGCGCCTCGACCGTGGTGCCGGCGTACATGCCGGCGGTCCGCTTGATCGGGTCGAACCACCAGAGCTGGTGGATGCCGGCCATCGCGATGATCAGCTTGTCGTCGTACCAGGCCAGGTCCCACGGGGAGGAGAGGTCCACGGCGAGCGCGTCATGGGCGTGGTCGTCAACCGTGGCTCGCCACTGCCGCCCACTGCCGGCCACGGTGACCACCTCGCCGGACTCCAGCCGTACGCCGCGCAGCAGGTGGTTGACCGTGTCGGCCACCACCAGGTCGTAGCCGGCGACCTCGGCGACGTGCGTGGGCAGCAGGCACACCCCCTGCGGCTCGGAGAACGTCGCCGCGGCGCCCGGCCCGTCGGCCCGACCCCGCTCGCCCGAGCCGATCCGGCGCACCGGCGTCTCACCGTCCGGAGCGACCTCGACCAGGGAGTGCCGGGCCGAGTCCGAGACCAGGAGATTGCCGTTCGGCAGCAGCACCGCCTTACCCGGGAAGCGCAGGGCGGTCTCCGGTGCCGGCGGCGGGACGTACGGGCCGTCACCCCGGTGCAGGGTGCCCTTGGCCTCGTGGGTGGTGATCAGCTCGTCGATCAGCCGGGCCAGCCCTTCGGCGTGCCCCTCGCCGGCCATGGTGGCCACCACGTAACCCTCGGGGTCGATCACCGACAGGGTCGGCCAGGCCCGGGCCGCGTACTGCTGCCACATGTCCATCTCGGGATCGTCGAGTACGGGGTGGTGCACCCCGTACCGCTCGACGGCGGCGGCGAGCGCGTCGGCGTCCTTCTCGTGCTCGAACTTCGGCGAGTGCACACCGATCACGACGAGCACGTCGCCGTACTTCTCCTCCAGCGGACGCAGCTCATCGAGCACGTGCAGGCAGTTGATGCAGCAGAACGTCCAGAAATCCGCCAAGACGATCTTGCCGCGAAGGTCCTGCAAGCTCAGGTTCCGGCCGCCGGTATTGAGCCACTGCCGGCCCCGAAGCTCTGGTGCACGCACACGTGCTGTCGTTCCCATGCCTGTCAGCCTGCCACGCCCCGTAGGCCCGATCGCCGCGACCTGGACCACAGACGATCGAAGGGCTCTGGCCTGTGCGGTGCGTCGCGGCGATCGGTGGCAGCTCAGCGGTGCGGTGCTCGGCGTGTCGGGTTGCTCAGCTGCCAACGATCAAAGGGCTAGCGCACCTATCTCGCTGATCTCGGTTTCAAGGGTGGGACAGGCCCAAACCGCTCTGCCGGAGCGCACCACCGCTGCCAGGGGGTGACTTGATGGATGGTGGGGGCAGGGCGGCCAGTTGGTGGGGCGGCCCAGTGACCACAGCGCCTCCACCGCCCAGTCCTGGACCTGGTCGGCGAGCGCGACGACCTGGGTGACGGCTGGTTGGCCAAGGTCGATCGAGATGCCCTGGCCGGAACCGTCGGAAGCGTAGAGAAAGGCGCTGGCGGTCTGTGGGTCGTCCCGCCATGGTTCATCCCGAAGGTCGGGCTGCACCCCGCCAGGCTTTCCGAGATCGGACAAGAGCGGCTCCAGCGCCGCCGCCAGCTCGCGTTCCACAACCGGATTGTGCCCGAGATCCTGAGACTCGTAAGGACCCCGGCACGACGACGGCGGGGTCACGGTTGCCCGTGACCCCGCCGTCGGTGGAGCTACTTCGTGGCCGGCTTGAGGCAGAGCACCCGGTTGGTGCCGTCACCCGGCAGCACCACGTGGGGCTGCGTCGTGTCGGTGCACTTCTCCTTGGCGTTCACCTTCGAGACGATCGTGAAAGCGTCCGCCTCGCCGCAGTTCGCCGCCGAGGCGCCACCCTGGCCGGACTGCTTCACGCAGGTGCCGACCGCCGGGTCGAAGGTCGGCGCGTCGTTTCCGCCGACCTTGCCGAGCAGCAACAGCAGGCCGAGCGGCACCGCCAGGATGAGCACCGCGGCGATCAGCACCGCGGCCAGCACCCGGCCGTTGCGTACCTTCGGCGTCGGTGGCTCGGCCTTCGGCTCCTCGGCGTCCGGCTTGAACGCGTCGAACCGGCCATGGTCCGACTGGCTGGGCTCCTGGCCCCAGGCCGGTGCGGGCTGCTGCGCTGGCGGGAAGGAGGGCGGGAAGCCACCGCCCGGCGCCGACTCGGTTGCCGGTCCGGCACCGAAACCCGGCCCGCCGAAACTCGGGCTGCCCCCGAAGGCTGACGTCCCGTTCACCGCGGCGGTGCCGGAAGCCGGCGACCCGGGGCCGCCGAACTGGTCGGCCGGCCGCTCGGCACCGGCGTGCGGTCGAACGCCGTTCACGGGCCGGTTGTTGCCCGGGGTGTCGACGAAGGACGGCACACCGGGCGGGAACGCCGGCGGTGCCGACGGGGCCTCGTTGAACACGTTCGGTGCGGGCTGCCGGTCGTCGAAGCGCGGCTCGGCAGCGGACTCGCCGCCCCAGCCGGGGCCAACCTGCCGCTGCGAGTCGTTCTGCCAGTCGGGTGCGACCTGGCGCTGCGAGTCGTTCTGCCACTCCGGTGCGCCCTGACGCTCGGCAACCGGGTCGACCTGGAACGCCTCCGGTTCGGGCTCGTTCTCCGGCTCGGGTCGAGCCGGACGGCCGTACACCCGGGGTTGTGGCGTGGGCGTGCCAGCCGGCCGGATGGCCTGGTCGGTCGGGGGCATTACCCGGCTGGCCAACGGCACGGAAGCGCTCGCCGTGGCCCGGGCAGCCGACTCGGCCTCCGACAGCGGCACGACCGCGCGGCCCGCCCCGGACTCCGGAGAGGTACGCGGGGTAGGTACCACCGCGCCACTCGCGGGAGCGTCCTCGGCGTGGCCCCAACCGGCCGGCTCCGCCTCGTACTGCGCGGCGGCGTCCGGGGTCTCCCGCTCGGCGTACGCGGGCTGCTCGGGGATCGGGGCGAACTGGGCATGGGGCGTGTAGTCGGCCGGCGGGGCGGCGGCCAGGCTGGCGCCCGGCACACGCTGCTCCTGCGGAGGCAGCGGCACCGCGTTTGCCGGCGAGATGCCTGGCGCGGGTGCGGGCTGGTAGGCCGGGACGTCGTCGCTCCGGTCCGCCTCCCAGCCACCGCGGGACTGGGCGGAAGCTTCCGCTTCGGCGCGACCCCACACCTCGCCGGGTGCCCACGGCTGGACCTCCGGGACGCTGGAGTTGCCCTGCGCCGCGTTGTCCGGGTTGGCAGCCCAGCCGGGCGCACCGTCGTTGCCGGGCACGCTGGCGCTGGCGCGGGCGGGAAGGCCGCTCTGTTCCGCCGGGGTCCACCCCGCCGGCTCCGGCTGCTCGGTCGGCTGGTCCTGCGGCGAGAGCACCCAGTCCGGTTGCTGCGGACGGGCCTCGGCACCGCCCCAGGCGGCCGGCTGGGCGGCCTGGTCCTGCCGCACGTCGCCGCCGTCGTTCCATCCTGCGGGCTGCGCCTGCTGCTGTGCGGCCCACCCGCCGGAGCGGGACGAGTCGTCCTGCGCGGGCCAGTTCGTCGTCGGTGCCGGCACCTGGGCCGCGCCACGGGCAGCGGCCGGCTGGGCGGCCTGCCCCCACCCGGGGGCGGGCTGCTCGGTCGGTTCGGCGGGCTGGCCCCAGGTCGGCGGCGACTGCTCTGCCGGTGTCCACACCGGCTGGTCGTCGCGTGCGGGGGTAGCGGCGGGCCAGCCGCCGTTGCCGGACGCGGCGTCCTGCTGAGCGCCGCCGGACCAGCCGGCGGCCTGCGGCGGCTCGGGCTGCTGCGACTCGGCCCCGCGCCAGTCACCGGCGGGCGGGTTGGCCTGTGCCGTGCCGGCCCAGCCTCCTGCGCGGGCCGGGTCTTCCTGAGCGGGCCAGGCGGCGGTGGCCGGAGGCACCTGCGCGGCGCCCCGGACGGCCGGCTGGGCCTGCACCCAGTCGGGCTGCTCAGCGGCGTTCGGGGTCCAGGTGGGTGCGGGTGCATTCTGCTCGCCCGGCGTCCAGCTCTGCTGCTGTGCGGCCCAGGGGTCAGGCTGCGCCTGGGCCGGCGCGCCATCGTTGCCGGGCCATGTGCCGGGCTGCTGCTGTTGCGGCGGCTCGCTCGCGCCACCGCCGGCGGCCCAGGCGGGCTGCGCCGGGTCGCTGGACTGCGGGGCAGCGGCACCCCAGGCGGGCTGCGCTGGGTTGCCGGGCTGCGGGGCGGCGGCGGCGCCCCAGGCGGGGGCGGGTGGCTGCTCGGACTGGCTCGCCCATGCCGGCGTCGACGGGTTCGACCGCGTCGGCGGCGGGGGCGCCCAGCCCAGGTCGGGGCCGGCGGGGTTGTTGCCGTTGTCCGGCTGCGCCGGGCGGTCGCCGTACGGCGCCGGTCCGCCAGCGCCCGGTGACACCTCGTCCGGCTCCTGGCCGGTGCGGTGCGGGCCCTCGGACGTCATGGGTGCGCCTCCTCCATCACATGTCGGCTCGCCGGTGCCGATCGGTCTCCTCGGCATGGCTGCCGGCGTCACCGGCGTACCGCTGTGCCGGCTCCCCGCACGGTATCGGGTGGTGGCACAGCGCGTCCAAGGAGCACCGGTCGTCACTCCCCGTGGCTGGCCGGTGTCGAGCAGCTTCTATTGGCTCGGCCTCTGCCGGGTCGGCGGGCGGCGACCGAAGCCCACCGTACCGGGCGCTGCGGCAGGGCGGAATCCCGGTGGCGGGTGCGCGGAAACGCCAACGGCCCACCCGGTGGGCCGGGCGGGCCATCGATCTGGAGGAGGTGAGGAATGTCGTGGAGCGTCAGCTCATGTGACGCTGGGCGATGACGAGGAGTTCCTCGCGAACTGCCGGCGAGTTCGCCGAGCGCAGCGCGTGCTCGATGGCACGGGCGCGGCGGTTGGCGTCGCGGTGGTTGCGGATTCGCTCGATCATGCTCATTGGTGGGTCCCCCTAGCTATTCGGTTGTCATCCCCTGATGCGTCTATTCAACCGCAGAACCCGGGTAACTTCCATCGATTATTAGGTGAGCTGAGACACCTGCCTAACAATCAAAGGTCAACACGCCCTCTGACCCATGGTTCCGTCGCCCAAAGGACACGGCCGGTGTGCCGGGCGTTAACCCGTGGCACACCGGCCGTGGCTGGCGTTTCGAACGATCAGGTCCAGGCGAGCAGCGCCGCCTCCGGATCCGCGAGGAAGTCGCCGATGTCGCGCAGGAACTTCGAGCCCAGCTCACCGTCGATGATCCGGTGGTCGAAGCTCAGCCCCAGCGTGGTGACCTGACGCACCTTGACCTTGCCCTTGTGCACCCAGGGCATCTCCCGCACCGCGCCGAAGGCCAGGATCGCCGACTCACCCGGTGGCAGGATCGGCGTGCCAGTGTCCACCCCGAACACGCCGACGTTGGTGATGGTCAGGGTGCCGCCGGACATGTCCGTCGGTGAGGTACGCCCGGACTTCGCCGTCTGCACCAGCGCGGTCAGCGCGTCCGCCAACTCCCGCAGCGAGAGCCGACCGGCGTCCTTGACGTTCGGCACGATCAGGCCGCGCTCAGTGGCCGCCGCGATGCCGAGGTTGACGTACTCCTTGACCACGATCTCGTCGCCGGCCCAGGTCGAGTTGACCATCGGGTGACGCTGCACCGCCAGCAGCACCGCCTTCGCCACCAGCAGCAGCGGCGAGACCCGTACGTCGCGCCACTCCCGCCGGCCGCGCAGTCGGTCCAGTGCCTTCATCGCCCGGGTCACGTCGACGGTCAGGAACTCCGTCACGTGCGGGGCGGTGAACGCCGAGCGGGACATGTTCTCGGCGGTGAGCTTGCGGACCCCCTTGACCGGGATGCGCTGCTCCCGGTCCGCACCGAAGCTGGGGGCGGTCGTCGTCGCCACCGACGTCGCCGCGATCGGCTCCGCCGCCACGACGGCACCGCTCGCCGCCTGCTGCACGTCCTCCCGGGTGATCGAGCCCAGCGGCCCGGACCCGGTCACCGTGCCGAGGTCGACCCCGAGGTCCTTGGCGAGCTTGCGAACCGGTGGCTTGGCCAGCACCAACCCGCCGGTCGTCGCCGCGGCCTGCCCGTTCTGAGCCGGAGCCGCGACCGGCGTGATCACCGGCTGCGGAGCCGGCGCGGCCGGTGCTGGAGCTGGTGCCGCCGCGGCCTGTGCGGGGACGCCACCCTTGCGCGGGCGGCGCTTCGCGGCGGTCGTACGCGGGCCGTAGCCGACCAGCACCGCGGTCCGCCCACCCGGTGCCGGACCGCCGATCAGACCCGGTTCCACCATGCCCTCCGACGGCGCGACCTCCACCGCCGCCAGCGAAGCCGCCGACGGGGTCGGCAGGTCGTCACTGGCCATGGCCGTGGTCGACGGCGTCTCCAGTGGACCGGCGCCCGGGTCGGTGTCGATCGCGATGATCGGCGTACCGACCTCGACCGTGGTGCCGTCCGGGTGGAAGATCGCCTGCACCTGCCCGGCCCACTTCGCCGGGATCTCCACCGCCGCCTTGGCCGTCTCCACCTCGACGATCGGCTGGTTCAGCTCGATGGTGTCGCCGACCTTGACCAGCCAGGCCAGGATCTCGCCCTCGGTCAGCCCCTCGCCCAGGTCGGGCAGGTTGAACGTCTTGATCCGAGACATGGCGCTCACCAGCCGAAGGTGCGGTCGACGGCGTCGAGTACCCGGTCCAGGTCGGGCAGGAACTCCTCCTCCACCCGGGCGGCCGGGTAGGGGATGTCGAAGCCGGTCACCCGCAGCACGGGCGACTCCAGGGAGTAGAAGCACTCCTCGGTGATCCGGGCGGCCAGCTCGGCGCCGAGGCCAATGTTGGACGGCGCCTCGTGCACCACGATCGCGCGGCCGGTGCGCTTCACCGACTCGTACGCCGCGGTCAGGTCCAGTGGGGAGAGCGAGCGCAGGTCGATGACCTCCAGCTCCCGGCCGTCCTCGGCGGCGGCGGTCGCCGCCTCCAGGCAGGTCCGCACCATCGGCCCGTAGGCCAGCACCGTGACGTCGGTGCCGGGCCGCACCACCCGGGCCGAGTGCAGCGGGTACGCCTCGGACAGCGGCGCGTCCAGGTCGACCTGACCCTTCTCCCAGTAGCGCCGCTTGGGCTCCAGGAAGACGATCGGGTCGTCCGAGGTGATGGCCTGCTGGATCATCACGTACGCGTCCTGCGGATTGGAGCAGGACACCACCTTGAGGCCGGCGGTGTGCGCGAAGTACGCCTCCGGCGACTCGGAGTGGTGCTCGACGGCGCCGATGCCGCCGCCGAACGGAATCCGGATCACCATGGGGATGCTGAGCTTGCCGCGCGAGCGGTAGTGCATCTTCGCCACCTGCGACACGATCTGGTCGTACGCGGGGTAGACGAAGCCGTCGAACTGGATCTCACAGACCGGCCGGTAGCCACGGATGGCCAGGCCGACCGCGGTGCCGATGATGCCGGACTCGGCCAACGGGGTGTCGATGACCCGATCGTCGCCGAAGTCCTTCTGGAGCCCGTCGGTGATCCGGAAGACGCCGCCGAGCTTGCCGACGTCCTCGCCCATGATGATGACCTTGGGGTCGTTCTCCAGGGCGCGGCGTAGGCCGGTGTTGAGGGCCTTTCCAAGGGTGAGCGTCTCCGTGGCCATCAGTGCGCGCTCCCCTCGAACGACTCCATGTAGCGGCTGAACTGCGCGCGCTGCTCGTCGAGCAGCGGCGACCCGTTGGGGTAGACGTGGTCGAACATCGTCACCGGCTCCGGGTCGGGCATGGCGAGCACACGCTCGCGCAGGTGCACCGACTCGCGGCGGGCCTGCTCGTCGACGTCGGCGAAGAAGTCCGCGTCGGCGATCTGCTGCTTCTCCAGGAAGGCCTTGACCCGGGCGATCGGGTCCTTGGCCTGCCACGCCTCGACCTCACTGGCGATCCGGTAGCGGGTCGGGTCGTCGGAGGTGGTGTGCGCGCCCATCCGGTAGGTGTACGCCTCGATCAGGCTCGGGCCCTGCCCGTGGCGGGCGTTGTCCAGCGCGGTGCGGGTGACCGCGTACGTGGCGAGCACGTCGTTGCCGTCCACCCGTACGCCGGGGAAGCCGAAGCCGGCGGCCCGCTGGTAGAGCGGGATCCGGGTCTGCCGCTCCAGCGGCTCGGAGATCGCGTACTGGTTGTTCTGGCAGAAGAAGACCATCGGGCTGTTGAACACGCCGGCCCAGACGAACGCCTCGTTGACGTCACCCTGGCTGGTGGCCCCGTCGCCGAAGTACGCGATCACCGCTTCGCCGTCGTCGGTGCCGGTCTTGCCGTCCATGGTGATGCCCATGGCGTAACCGGTGGCGTGCAGGGTCTGCGCCCCGATCACGATCGTGTACATGTTGAACTTGAACTCGTTCGGGTCCCAGCCGCCCTGGTCGACGCCGCGGAACAGGCCGAGCGGCATGATCGGGTCGATGCCCCGGCAGTAGAGGACGCCGTGCTCCCGGTAGGTCGGGAAGGCCATGTCCTGGGTACGCAGCGCCCGACCGGAGCCGACCTGGGCGGCCTCCTGGCCGAGCAGGCTGGCCCAGATGCCCAGCTCGCCCTGGCGCTGGAGAGCGGTCGCCTCAGCGTCCAGCTTTCGGACCAGCACCAGGTCTCGGTAGAGCCCGCGGTATTCCTCGTCGGTGAAGTCGACGCGGTACTCGGTGCCGTCCGGCCCGGTGACGCTGTCGATCCGTTCGCCTTCGGGGGTGAGTAGCTGCACCAGCTCGGGGTTGCCGGCCGCGCCTTTCCTGGAGCGTGGTGCCGCCCGCCTGCTGCGGCTGGTGCCCCCGGGGTCGCCCTTTGCCATCGGTCTCTCCCTGTCGTGTCTGCGTCGGCACCGGGGGGTCACCCGGCCGCGCAACTCGTGCGCCTGTCCGGCTGCTGCCGGACCGGTTCCTGGCAGCCGCGCCTAGCCCCGGTGGGGGTTGCCGCACGGCGTGAGCCGGGTTCTGGCCGAACCCGGATCGGGAGCGCCGGCGTTCAACCGCGCCTGCCGCGAGGGTGCACGGAGGTCACGGCTGCGTTGCCGTCGTGCTCCATATTCGCAGAGCAGGTGAGCGCGCCCACAGTACGCCTGCCCCGCATTCCGACCGCCCACGCTTTGACGTCGTTTGTCGTCATCATGCCGGCCTGCGTCAGCAGGGCGTTCAGGCGATGATTCGTCACCGTTCGGCTAGCACCGCGTGTCGACACGCGGTGGAGGTTGGCTGACGCAGGGTGACTGCGTAAGGGTGATTACCGCAGGATCGCGCCTATCGGGCCATTTGCCGGCTTTCTGGCTGGCGGCGTCCTTCCCTGTCCTCCGACGGCCGACGTACAAGGGGTGTGCGGTGCACGAGCCAGGTGACGGTCCAGGCACACCGGGGCTCGGCCGGCACCGGTCGGCCGGCGGCTACGGCCGGGTGGTCGGCGTCCACCGTGCCCCCGGCGCCGGCGGCCCCTCCCGGGGTTACCTGCTCACCGTCGCACTGCTGGCCGGCACCGCGTCGATGCCCATCCTCGCCGCGATCAGCGCGGGCTCGGCCACCCCGGGCAGCACCGCGCTGCCGGACAGCAGCACCCCGTTCATCCCGACCCCGTCGGTCGGGCCGGTGGTGATCCCACTGCCGGTGACCAGCCAGCCGGCACCCTCGCCACCCGGCACACCCAGCGTCGGCCCGACCAGCGGCTGGCTGCCCGCCGCTCCCCGGCGTACCCCCGAAGGGCCGCCCGCCGCCGACGCGGGGCCCGCCCGGCGGGCGACCTACCCGCCGCTGGCGCCGAAGCCCACCCGGGGCACCGCGCCGCCCGTCCCCCCGCACGTGCCGTCGCCGACGGGTTCGCCGACCAACCCGCCGGACCCCGACCCGACCAACCCGCCGGACCCCGACCCGACCAACCCGCCGGACCCCGACCCGACCGACCCCGACCCGACCGATCCGCCAGACCCCGATCCGACGGACCCCGACCCGACCCCGACCTTGACGTTGGACCCGACGCCCACGTTGGACCCGACGCCCACGTTGGACCCGACGCCCACGCTGGATCCGACGCCCACGCTGGATCCCACGCCCACGCCGACGGACGCCTCTACCGCGACCGCCGTGCCGACCAGCACGATCTCCCTGCCAGCCACCACACCCGCGCCGCCCGTCACCCCGGCTCCACCGACCAGCCGGCCCAGCCCGGCAGTTCCCTCGCCACCGCCCGTTCCGTCGACGCCCACAGTCAGCCTGTCGCCGCTGGCCGGACCGACGCACGTCACGGTGTCCCCGGCGGTACGGTGACGATCAGGAGCGGCCCATCCGGTGCCGGCGGTGTTCGGCGGTAGACGCGTACCGGAGGGGGTGGCGTGGGCGGCGGTGGGGAACTCCGCCCGGTCACCACACGGTCCGGCCCAGGGCTGCGGATAGCCCGGCTGGTCACCGAGGTGACCGCACCGGCCGTGCTCGTGTCGCTGCTGATCCTCACCGTGAGCTGGCACAGCGCACATCGCCCAGGTCTGGGCCTCATCTGGGGTCTGCTCGCCACACTCTTCGTCACCGGCATCCCGCTCGCCTACATCGTCGGCGGGGTACGCCGTGGCCGGCTCACCGACCACCACGTCGGCCTGCGGGAGCAGCGCAGGGCACCGCTGTTGGTCGGCCTCGGCTCGGTCGCGGGAGGGCTGGCCCTGCTCGCCGTGCTCGGCGCGCCCCGCCCGGTGCTGGCGCTGGCGGTGGCCGGGCTCGTCGGCCTCGTGGTCGCCGTGTCGGTGAGCCACTGGTGGAAGATCTCGATCCACTCGGCGGTGGCCGCTGGCACGCTGGTGATCCTGATGCTGACCTTCGGGGCCCGGCTGGTCGTCGCCGCGCCGCTGCTGGCGTTGGTCGGCTGGTCCAGGGTGCGGCTGAGGGACCACACGGTGCCGCAGGTGCTGGCCGGTGGTGTGCTCGGCGCGCTGATCGCAGCCCTGGTGTTCGGCCCGTTGCGCTAGGACGCGGGCCCTGGGCGGGCCCGGGGCGGGCGACGTGGTGCCGCCCGGCCCCGGATGCCGTCAGGCGCCGTCGTCGGCGAGCCGGTGCCGGTTCGCCTCGATCCAGGCGTCCAGCGCGGCCGGGTCGTCCGGGTCCACGCCGTCGGCCATCAGCTGTGCCACCGCTGCGGTGGCCGGGCTGCGCCGTTCACCCGTCGAGTAGAGGCGGGCGAACTCCGGCACCATCTCCTCGATCGCCTCGTCGGTGCGCGTCGTCGCCGCCTCGGGCAGCCCGCGCTGGCGCGACGCGTACCGGGCCCAGGCGCGCAGCACCCGGGGCAGCATCGCCGCGTCGTCCATGTCCAGCACGGCCCGGCGGTGCACCCAGTCGAGCAGGAAGAGCCCCGACACCGCGGGGCTCCAGCGCATCGGGTCGGCGTCCGGGAAGGTCGCCGAGTGGTCCAGCAGCAGGCTCAGGCAGAAGTGCAGCGAGGCCAACTCCGGACCGTCGACGGCGTCCAGCCCGAAGCGCGTGGCCTCCGGCGCGGCGAGGAACCGCCGAACCAGGTCGGTGCGCTCGGCGGCGGAGAGCGGCTCGACCTCCGCCGGGCCGGTCGGGTCGACAGCGGTGGGCAGCATCGCCAGCCGGGCGCCGACCAGCGCCCGGTCGGTGGCGAGAGACCCCTCGTCGGGCAGCTCGCCCAGGTCGTCGGTCACCGCGAGGTGGCGGGCCACCTCGCCACGGAGCCGGGCCGGATCCTCGGTGCGGAACCAGGTCAACTCGTCGTCCGCGCACATCTGCCGGACCTGGTCCAGGATCCGTTCCGCCGGCCCGCCCACGAAGATGTCCTTGGTGATCCCGATGTTGTGGTCCACCAGGGCCACCAGCGCGTGCTCCGAGCCGCCGGACGCGTCGTCGTAGGCGAAGGTGGCGAGGTAGGAGGTCTGGTCGCCGTACACGTCGCCGTACGCCCAACTGCCGGTGAGGTGCACCCGGCCCAACTGCCCGGACCAGGTGGGGGCCTGGCTGCCCGGACGCACCCGCTCGGTGCCCTCGGCGTTCGGGACGAGCGTGGCGAAGACCTGCCGAATGGTGGTCGCCGCCCCGACCCGGCGGCGGGCGGTGGCGGCGAGAAACCCGGTGACGAACTCCCGTACGGCGGTGTCGCGGTCGGTCTCCGCGATCGCGTAGACACTGCCCAGCAGCGCGCTGCCGAGCATCTCGGCGTCGAGGGCGGACTCCAGCTTGGTCACGTCGCGTGCGGCGTGCAGCACCGCGTCGTAGGGGGTCTGAGGCGTGGCCATGCTCCGACCCTACGCCGCCCAGGGCGTACGAAGAGCGGTAGCGAGTCGCGCGGGGCGTCAGCGGCGGGCGGCGTCCCGCAGCGCGTCTCGCGCCTGCGCGTACGAGCCGAGCACGATCCGTACCGGTGCCAGCACGTACTCCTCGCCCACCAGGGCGACCTTCGCCGTCAGCCGCTGTTCGGCGCGAGCCCGGGCGCGGCGGGCGGCCCAGCGCACCACCGGCCGGGTCAGCGCCGCCACCAGCAGCCCGGCCAGCAGGCCGCCGAGCAGCAGCAGGGTGGGCAGTGGCACCTGACCGACCATCGGGTTGTCCAGCTCGGGCAGGCCGAGCGCTCGCAGCGCGTAACCGAGCACCAGCCAGCCCAGCCCGACAACGGCCGCCAGGGTGACCAACCACTGCACACCGCCGACCGCCCGCCACCACAGCGGTCGACGGCCGAGGCCGAGGTCGGTGCCGGCGATCGTGCGGTCCAGGGCGTCCGGCAGGTCGCCGAGGCGCGACCGGGCGGCAGAGGTCACCGCATCGGGCCAGGCGGCGGGCAGGTCGACGGCGGCCCGGTCGGCCACCGCGCGGATCGCCAGGCCGAGCGCCGAACGCTGGGCGGCCGTCGGGTCCGGCACCGAGGTGGCCGCGACCAGGCTCTCCGCCGGGTCGACCTGGTCGCCGGTGGGCCCGGGCAGGTGCAGCCGACGCAGCGGGTCGGGCCGCAACCGTCGCCAGCCCCGGACCACGGGCCAGCCGGTGGCCGCGCCGGCCCGATGCCGGTACGCCTGCGCCACCGCCTCGGTCACCGCGGGCACACCGGCCGCCCCGGCCAACGCCCGGTTCAGCCCGTTGACGGCCGAGTCGTCCGGGCGACCCGCCGGCCGGGCCGAGCCGACCAGCTGGTCCATCCCGGCGACGACCGTGTCGACGTCACCAGCGAGCCTGCGCAGCGCGGCCTGCCGCTCGGCGACCGTACGCTCCAGCGCGCTGCGCAGCCCGACCATCCCGGCCGGGTCGATGGCGGTGGTGGACAGCAGGGGCACGCCGGTCAGCCCGTCCGTGTCGAGTAGCCGGCGCAGGTCGTCCAGGACCCTGGGCAGCTCGGCCGGGGGCAGCCGGTCGGCCTGGTTGAGCACGACCAGGGTGACGTCGCGGTGTCGGTGGAACTCGCGCAGGTAGCTGTCGTGGATGACCCGGTCGGCGTACTTCTGCGGGTCGACCACCCAGACCACCTGGTCGACCAGGCCGAGCAGCCGGTCCACCTCCAGCCGGTGGGACCGCTGCACCGAGTCGAAGTCGGGCAGGTCGAGCAGGATCAGCCCGTGCAGCGCCGTCTCGTCGTCCGCGTCGAGGGCGCTCTCCCGGACGAAACGGTGTCGGGGCAGTACGCCGATCCAGTCGAGCAGACGGTTGGCGCCCTCCAGTGGCCCCCACACGCAGGCGTGGGTGACGCCGGTGGTCGGTCGGCGGACCCCGACCGGTGAGAGCTGCAGCTGGGCCAATGCGTTGAACAGGCTGGACTTGCCGCTGCCGGTGGCGCCGGCCAGGGCGACCACGGTGTGGTCCCGGGACAGCGCGAGCCGGGTGCCGGCCCGCTCGACCAGCGTGTGCGCGGGCACCAGGTCGGCGTCCGGCAGCAGGCCGTCCACCGCGCTCAGGAACCGGCGTACCGCCTCCAGTCGGGAGATCAACGCGTCGGGGTCGATCCGCTGGTCACCGCGGAACGCCTCGCGTACCCGGCCGGTGATGTTGGTCACCGGGAACCCTCCTCGTCGGTGGCCGGCGGGATGTCGCCGCCGGCGGACAGGCCGCTGCGGTGCCGGGCCAGCTCGACCCGGCCGGCGGCCCGGCGCAGCCCGTCGCCGGCGTCCGCGGCGGTGCGGGCGTCGGCGGTGCGGCCCAGGAAGCGGTCGGCCTCCGCGTCGAGCAGCGTCCGCACCCGGTCCAGCAGATCGGCGCGGGCCTTGTCGGCGAGGGTACGCACCGCCTGGTCTCCGAAGATCGCCTGGAGGACGGCCTGCGCGGCGACCGTGGTGCCGGCCCCGGTGGCCAGCTCCAGACCGGTCGGGATGAACGCGGTGGAGGCGAAAACGGCGATCATCACGGCCAACCCGGTGGCGTTGACCGCGTACGCGGCGGTGCGGGCCACGAACCGCTTGTCGCCGCCCTCGACCCGGACCAGCTCCAGCACACCGCGCTGCCAGTCCCGGACCATTCGTTCGGCACGTTCGGGTAGGTCGTCGCTCGGGTGGGCGAGCGCCGGGTCGAGCAGCCCGGACCCTGCCGGGTGTGCCTTCCACCCCGTGTACGCGGATTCGGCGGCCTCCGAGGCCACGCCGCGCAGCAGCGTGACCAACTGCGATTCGATGGCGTCGCGCAGCTCGGCGGCGGGTGCCGGCCGGCCGGTGACAGCGGCCACGACCCGGTCCCGTAGACGCCCGATCCGCGCCTCCAGGGTGCGGAACAGCTCCCCGGTGCCGACGAACTCCTGCCAGCGGGCGAGCACCTCACCGCGGAGTAGCCGGCCGTCCCGCAGGCCCTGCTCGACGGTGCGTTCGGCACCCCGGTACGCGGCGACGACCCGTTCGTCCAGCCCGTCGGCGGCGACGACCTGCTCGTCGGCGGCATCGGCCAACTCCTCGACGGCGGGGTGCAGCGCGGCCAGCGCCCCGTCCAGCGTCTGGCGGACCACTGCCGCCCGAGCGTCCGCGTCGCCGGCCAGCCGGGCGAACCAGTCGGCCAGCTGCGCGGTCACCCCTTCGGGCAGCAGCCCCTGACCGTCGACCCAGGTCTCCGGCAGCACGAACAGTGGCGCTCGGCCGAGGTCCTGTTCGGCGAGCATCTCGGTCAGGTGCGCGGCGATCTCGTCGGTGGCCTCGGCGGGCACCCGGTCCAGCACCATGGCGATCACCGCGCCTCGCGTCCGGGCGCTGCGCAGCAGCTCCCAGGGAACCGCGTCGGCGTACCGGGCGGCGGTGGTGACGAAGAGCCAGAGATCGGCGGCGGCCAGCAACTGGGTGGCGAGCGCGCGGTTGGCGTCGACCACCGAGTCGATGTCGGGCGCGTCGAGGAAGGCCAGCCCGGCGGGCAGTGCCGGGGCGGTGACGAGGTGCAGCGCGCGCGGATCTTCGCTCGGCTCGGTGGTGCGGGTCAGCCCGGGCAGCAGGTCACCCTGCCGGAACCAGGCCGCGTCGGACGGGTTGCAGACCAGCACGGGGGACCGGGTGGTCGGCCGGAGCACGCCGGCGGCGCTGACCCGGGCCTTGACCAGGCTGTTGACCAGCGTCGATTTACCCGCGCCGGTGGAGCCGCCCACCACCACGAGCAGCGGGGCGTCGAGCCGTGCGAGCCGGGGCAGCAGGTAGTCGTCGAGTTGGTCGGTGAGGGCGGTGGCGGTGTGCCGGGCGGGACTGGCAGAGGGCAGTGCGAGGGGATACCGGGTCGCGCCGATCGCCTCCCGGAGGCTCGACAGCGCACCGGGGAGGCTGTCGTCCCCGGTGGTGGCGGGCAACTCCCCCGCGGCGTCCGGCGGGCCGGTGCGGGCTGCGACGGCGGGCGCGCCGGAACGGGTGGCGGGATCGCCGTGCGTCGTCACCGCTAAAGCGTGCCCGACCGATGCAAGGGAAGACAACCGGACGGTAATAACGGGTGGGTTGCGTCGGGTTGACTCAACTCAACTTGACGATTCGCCGGGGCGTGGCACTATTGAGTCAAGTTCACTCAACTTGTGGTGGGGCCCGCTGCGGGCGGCGCTCGCCAGGCAGCCCGCGGGCAATGCCCGTCACCTGCACAACCTTATGAAGCGAGGAAGCGAACATGGCACGTGCGGTCGGTATCGACCTCGGCACGACGAACTCCTGCGTCAGCGTTCTCGAGGGCGGTGAGCCCACCGTCATCGCCAACGCTGAGGGGTCGCGGACGACCCCGTCGATCGTCGCGTTCGCCCGCAACGGCGAGGTGCTCGTCGGTGAGGTCGCCAAGCGCCAGGCGGTGACCAACCCGGACCGGACGATCCGGTCGGTCAAGCGCGAGGTCGGCACGAACTGGTCCGTCGACATCGACGGCAAGAAGTACACCCCGCAGGAAATCTCGGCCCGGACGCTGATGAAGCTCAAGCGGGACGCCGAGGCGTACCTGGGCGAGCAGATCAGCGACGCGGTGATCACCGTCCCGGCCTACTTCAACGACAGCCAGCGCCAGGCCACCAAGGAGGCCGGTGAGATCGCCGGCTTCAACGTGCTGCGGATCGTCAACGAGCCGACCGCGGCCGCCCTGGCGTACGGGCTGGACAAGGGCTCCAAGGAGCAGACCGTCCTGGTCTTCGACCTTGGCGGCGGCACCTTCGACGTGTCGCTGCTCGAGCTGGCCGAGGGCGTCGTCGAGGTCAAGTCCACCAGCGGTGACAACCAGCTCGGTGGCGACGACTGGGACCAGCGGATCATCGACCACCTGGTCAAGACCTTCCGGGGCGAGCACGGCATCGACCTGGCCCAGGACAAGATGGCCCTCCAGCGGCTCCGCGAGGCGGCCGAGAAGGCCAAGATCGAGCTGTCTGCCGCCACCACCACCAACATCAACCTGCCGTACATCACCGCTGGCGCCGCCGGCCCGCTGCACCTCGACGTGACGCTCAGCCGCGCCGAGTTCCAGCGGATGACGCAGGACCTGCTGGACCGTTGCAAGGGCCCGTTCGAGCAGGCCGTGAAGGACGCCGGGATCAAGATCTCCGACGTCGAGCACGTGATCCTGGTCGGCGGTTCGACCCGGATGCCCGCCGTGACCGACCTGGTCAAGCAGCTCACCGGTCGCGACCCGAACAAGGGCGTCAACCCGGACGAGGTCGTCGCCGTCGGCGCTGCCCTTCAGGCCGGTGTGCTCAAGGGTGAGGTCAAGGACGTCCTGCTGCTCGACGTGACCCCGCTGAGCCTGGGCATCGAGACCAAGGGCGGCATCTTCACCAAGCTGATCGAGCGCAACACCACCATCCCGACCAAGCGCTCCGAGGTCTTCACCACGGCGGACGACAACCAGCCGTCGGTGCTGATCCAGGTCTTCCAGGGTGAGCGGGAGATCGCGGCCTACAACAAGAAGCTCGGCACCTTCGAGCTGACCGGCCTCCCGCCGGCGCCGCGCGGCGTGCCGCAGATCGAGGTCGCCTTCGACATCGACGCCAACGGCATCGTCAACGTGCACGCCAAGGACCTGGGCACCGGCAAGGAACAGAAGATGACGATCACCGGTGGCTCCTCGCTGCCGAAGGACGACATCGAGCGGATGCGCCGGGACGCCGAGGAGCACGCGGAGGAGGACAAGCGCCGCCGCGACGACGCCGAGACCCGCAACGTGGCCGAGGCGCTCCAGTGGCAGACCGAGAAGTTCCTCGCCGAGAGTGGCGACAAGCTGCCCAGCGAGAACCGTGAGCAGCTCAACGAGGCACTCGGCGAGCTGCGCGGTGCCCTCGGCGGTCAGGACATTGAGAAGATCAAGTCTGCGCACGAGCGGCTGGCGCAGGTCTCCCAGCAGGCCGGTTCGCTGCTCTACTCGCAGCAGGCCGAGCAGCCGGGTGGCGAGGCCGGCCCGGGTGCGCCCGGTGCGACCGGTCCGCAGGCCGGCGCCGCCGGTGGTGCTGCGGGCGGCGCCGACGACGTGGTCGACGCGGAGATCGTGGACGAGGACGGCAAGAAGTGACCGTCGGCCTCCGGCACGTATCCACGGCGAAGGGGATGAGGTAGCCGCATGACGCAGAAGCCACGAGCCGCCGACCCGCGCGACGCCGGGTCGACGCCGGGTGGCTCCGCGCCCACGGAGCCGACCACCGGCGACGGGGAGCGGGTCGTCATCCGCAACAACCGCAAGCTCATCGACACATCGGAGCCGGCGGGCGCCGCCGCCGACGCGGGCAACGAGGTCCCGGCCGAGGGCCTCGTCGAGGACGCCGAGGTCGTGGTCGACGAGATTGAGGTCGAGGTCAACTCCACCGACGGTCCGGAGCCGTCCGGTCCGCCGGTGGTGGACGCCCCGGCGCAGCCGGTCGACGGTGGCACGGGCACCTCGTTCGGCGCCGAGCTGGAGGCGCTCCGGGCCGAGTTGGACGAGCGCACCAGGGATCTGCAGCGGGTGTCGGCGGAGTACGCCAACTATCGCAAGCGGGTCGACCGGGACCGCAGCCTGGTGCAGGAGCAGGCGACCGGCTCGGTGCTGGCCGCGCTGCTGCCGATCCTGGATGACCTGGACCGGGCTCGGGAACATGGCGACCTGATCGGGCCGTTCGGCGCGGTGGCGGAACAGCTCACCACCGCGTTGGGCAAGTTCGGCCTCAACGCCTTCGGCGAGCAGGGCGACCCGTTCGACCCGACCCGGCACGAGGCGGTCGCGCACCAGACCTCGGCCGAGGTGAGCGAGCCGACCTGCGTGCAGGTCATGCGGCGCGGCTACCAGCTCGGTGAGCGGCTGCTGCGCCCTGCGCTGGTCGCGGTCGCGGATCCGGAATAGTGCGAGGCAGTGACCGGGCCGTCCCGCCCCCCGCGCAACGGGGGGCGGGACGGCCGGGCCATGACGGTCGGAAGGGGGTGGACCGGTGAGTTCGAAGGACTGGATCGAGAAGGACTTCTACGCCGTGCTCGGCGTGGACAAGGCCGCCTCCGCGGATGACATCAAGAAGGCGTACCGCAAGGTGGCCCGGGAGTCGCACCCGGACCACAACCCGGGCGACCCGAAGGCCGAGGAGCGGTTCAAGGCCGCGTCCGAGGCGTACAACGTGCTGTCGGACACCGGCCGCCGCCGCGAGTACGACGAGATGCGCTCACTGTTCGGCTCGGGCGCGTTCCGGCGCAACGCCCGGGGTGGTGGCCAGGCGGGTGGCACGCCGTTCGACGTCTCCGACATGTTCGGTGGCGGGGGCGGCGACCGTCGCTTCGGCGGCACCGGCTTCCAGGACCTGTTCAGCTCCATCTTCACCGGCGGTCAGGCTGGTGGGCAGGCCGCGCCGCGCGGTCCGGCCCGTGGTCGGGACGTGGAAACCGAAGTGGCGCTGGACTTCAGTGACGCGGTGCGCGGGGTGACGCTGCCCCTGACGCTGCGCGCGCCGGGAGTCTGCGAAACCTGCCACGGCAACGGGGCCAAGCCCGGCACCCAGCCGCAAACCTGCCCGGTCTGCCACGGTGCCGGCGTGACCACCCGCAACCAGGGTTCGTTCAGCTTCTCCGAGCCGTGCCGCAACTGCCAGGGCGTCGGCACGGTGGTCGAGGAGAAGTGCCCGGAGTGCCATGGCAGCGGCGGTGTCACCAAGACCCGCACCATGAACGTGCGCTTCCCGGCCGGGGTGGCCGACGGTCAGCGCATCCGGCTGGCCGGGCGCGGTGAGCCGGGTGAGCGCGGCGGCCCGGCTGGCGACCTGTTCGTACACGTCAAGGTTCGGCCGGACGAGCTTTTTGGGCGTACCGGTGACGACCTGACGCTGACCGTGCCGGTCACCTTCGCGGAGGCCGTGCTCGGCACGGACCTGCGGGTGCCCACGCTCGACGGCGCGGTGACCCTGCGGGTTCCGCCGGGCACGCCGAGCGGTCGGGTGCTGCGGGCCCGAGGCAAGGGTGTGGTCCGCCGTGACGGGCAGGCCGGTGACCTGCTGGTCACGTTGGATGTGGTGGTGCCGGCCCGGTTGTCGGACGAGGCGCGCACGGCGCTGGAGGCGTTCGCCGAGCAGAGTCCGCCGGCGGCCCGGGAACATCTCGATGCGCGGGTGCGTCGGGTCGGTTAGTCCGGTGGAATGGACGCGGAGGTGAGCGGGATGTCGGGCGACTTCTTCGGTTCAGGCGACCCTGCCTACGAGGCCAAGGTGCTGATGATCTCGGTTGCGGCCCGGATGGCGGGGATGCACCCACAGACCCTGCGCCAGTACGACCGACTGGGGCTGGTGCAGCCCGGCCGTGCCGCTGGTGGCGGGCGTCGGTACAGCGTCCGCGACGTGGTGCTGCTGCGTGAGGTGCAGCGGCTCAGCCAGGACGACGGGATCAACCTGGCCGGCGTCAAGCGGATCATCGGGCTGGAGCGGCTGCTGGAGCAGGCGCAGCAGCGGGTGGCCCGGCTGGAGGCAGAGCTGGACGCCGCGTACCACCGCGTTGCCGAGCTGGAGTCGCTGGCCCGCTTCCCGGGCCGGGATCTGGTGCCGACCAACCGCACCTCCACCGCGCTGGTGGTTTGGCGGCCCCGCCGTACACCCGATCGCTGACCTGCCGCTCGCCCGGTTCCGTTCCCTCGGCCCGGACCGCACCGGAATCCCGGCGCGGTCCGGGCCGGTTCGGTTAGCCTGTCGATACGGGTCCAATTAGCTCAATCCGGACTACCGGCATGGCGAGGGGGAGCGATGACGGAGCCGGCAAACACGGTGGCCCAGCAGACCGAGGACCGGTTGGAAGACCTGGCCGAAACCGTCCGCGAGAAGTTCGAGAAGGTGACCGAGGGAACCTTCCGGGACCAGATCATCGCGGGCCGGTTCGCCGAACAGAGCGACCATGGCGACCACAAGGACCGGGCCGAGACGGAACGAAACCAGGACTGACCGGCAACCGACGTGCGGGCCGGGACCCACGGGGGGTCCCGGCCCGTTCGCCATCCTGAGTGCGGGCCGGGACACGGTGATCGCCAGGGCGGGGCTCCCGGCCCGTTCGCCATTCGTGAGTGCGGGCCGGGACACGGTGATCGCCAGGGCCGGGACTCAGCCGAGGCGGCGGTTCTCGCGGACCAGGCCGCCCTCGCACCAGTCCCGGTAGACGAAGAGGTCCGGTCGGGCCAGCAGCACCCGGCCGTTGTGCGCCCAGATCTTCATCAGCTCGTCGCCGTCACGCTCGGCCTGCTCGACGATCTTCCGGAAGCGGCGCTTGGGGTGGGCGCGGAAGTTCGTCCGGATGCCGTCGGCCGCGTAGATGTAGAGGCAGTGCAGCGCGAAACGCCGGGCCGGGCAGGTCGGATCCATCGCTAACTCAAAGAGTGTCAGCACCAGTCGGTCGCCGGAGACCAGCAGGTCCCAGTCGGGCGGCATCGAAGCCAACGGCACCGAATCGGGCTGGTATGCCCAAGCTCGCAACTCCGCCGGAGTCGGATCGACGGGGTTGGCGAAGCCGTGGAACGTCGACTCCTGCACGCTCACCGGCCAACCTTCCGCTCTCGCCCGCGTTGGCACTGGCTGCCTGCGGACCCTGGCTGCTGGGGCGAAACGGTAACCCGCCGTGGGGGGCTGCGGTAGTCCCTGTGGGGAGCAATTCAGCAACCGTTGGTCGGGCTTGGCAAAAGAATGGTGGGACGGTTCTGCCCGCCGCCGCTGCCGTGCTGGTGTGTGAGCCACGACAGCGGCGGCGACGCTCTACTCGTGGATCGGAACCGGCACCGGCCGCTGGGCCGCCGCGCGGTTGCGCAGCCACCGCTTGAACCACGGGAAGTCGGGCAGCCGGGCCAGCATCGGCCCGGTCACCACGGTGATCAGGACGTACGCCGTGGCCAGCGCTGCCAACCGCGGCTCGACGCTTCCGGCGGCCACCGCGAGCCCGGCGATGACGATGGAGAACTCACCTCGGGGTACGAGTGCCAGGCCGGCCCGCCATCGACCGGGTTCAGCGATGCCGACCCGGCGGGCAGCGAGATAACCGGTGAGCGTCTTCGTCGCCATGGTGATCACGGCCAACGCGAGCGCCGGCAGCAGCACCGGCGGGATGTCCCGTGGGTCGGTGACCAGGCCGAAGAAGACGAAGAACACCGCCGCGAACAGGTCCCGAAGCGGGGAGAGCAACTCGGTCGCATGGTGCGCCACCGGACCGGAGAGCGCTATGCCGACCAGGAACGCGCCGACCGCCGCCGATACCTGCAGCTTCGCCGCGAGGCCGGCGATCAGCAACGTCAGACCGAGTACGCCGAGCAGCAGCGCCTCCGGATCCTTCGCCGACAGTGCGGACGAGATCAGATGGCCGTACCGGATGGCGACCACCAGCACGAGCAGCACCGTGCCCACCGCGACGGCGAGTGCGATGCCGCCACCCAGGAGACCGGTGCCGGCCAGCACGGCGGTGACCAGCGGGAGGTAGAGCGCCATCGCCAGGTCCTCGATCACCAGGACCGAGAGGATCACCGGGGTTTCCCGGTTGCCGAGTCGTCCCAGGTCGGCGAGGACCTTGGCGATCACCCCGGAGGAGGAGACCCAGGTGATACCGCCGAGCACCAGGGCGGCCACCCAGTCCCAGCCGAGCAGCAGGGCGAACCCCGCGCCGGGCAGCGCGTTGAGTACGCCGTCGATCAGCCCTGCCGGGGCCGCCGAGCGCAGGTTGCCGACCAACTCGTTGGCCGAGTATTCCAGGCCGAGCATGACCAGCAGCAGGATGACGCCGATCTCGGCGCCGACCGCGAAGAACTCCTCGCTGGCGGCGAGCGGGAGCAACCCGCCGTGGCCGAACGCCAGCCCGGCGAACAGGTAGAGAGGGATCGGTGAGAGGCCTACCCGGCGGCTGAGCCGGCCGAGGACACCAAGCAGCAGCAGCAGCGCGCCGACTTCGACGAGCAGAGTGGTGGAATCGTGCATCCGCCTCAGCCGTCCGGGTCACTGTCGGCGAGGATGGCGGACACGCCGTCGAGACCCCTGCGGGTCCCGACAACGACCACCACATCGCCGGCCGCGAAGCGGAAGGATGGGAGTGGCGAGACGATCACTTCGCCTTCGCGCAGCACCGCCACGATGGAGGCGCTGGTTCGAGTACGCGCCTTCGTGTCGCCAAGTTTGCGGTTGACGTACGGCGATCCCGCCGTGATGGCGATCTGTTCGGTGAGCAGACCGGCGGCCTGTTCGCGGAGCCCGGAGAGCTGACCGAGCATCAGCGACGCGCCGAGGATGTCGGCGAGAGCCTCCGCCTCGTCGTCGGTCAGCGGGATGTCCGCCTGGCAGGCGTCGGGGTCGTCGGGGTCGTAGAGGACAAGATCACGGCGGCCATTGCGGTGGGAGACCACGCCCAGGCGGCGTCCGGACTCCGTCACCAGATCGTGGCGTACCCCGATCCCGGGTAAGGCGGTCTGCTCGACACGTACTCGCACCCGCTAAGGCTACCGCTTCATGGCTGAAAGCTGGATCTTGGCTGAACCCGGTCCCCTCGGGGCTGGTCAGCCGGGTCGTCAGGCGTGATCGACTCCGAATCGCCGATGTTGGGGTATCCGAACCGGCGGATACCCCAACATCGGCGATGTCGTGTCCTACGACTTGTCCGCCACGAGGCCACTGGCCCAGGCGACCACCACGATCAGCGAAGACTGGCGAAGAACTCGCGGATGTCGTTGGCCAGGACGTCGGTGGCCTGGTGGGCGGCGTAGTGACCGCCGACGTCACCGCGGCCCTCGACGTCCGTCTCGTACGCCGTCCACCGGACGATGTTCGCGTGGTCCCGGTCGGCGAAGCGGCGGATGGACTGGAAGTCGCCGGGGAACATGGCCAGCGCGGTCGGCACGGTGGTCGGTTCGCTCGGCGCCTGGTCGGCGTGCGCGTCCTCCCAGTAGAACCGGATCGCGGAGGCGGCCGTGCCGGTGAACCAGTAGAGCGCCACGTTGGCCAGGACGAACTCGACGTCCAGGCTCTCGTCGAAGAGTTGGGCGTTCCAGGCGAGCAGCCCGACCGGGGAGTCGGCCAGCGCGAACGCCAGGGTCTGCGGCTGCTGGCTGTGCACCTGGTTGAAGGAGAACTTGTTCTCGTAGAACCACTGGAGGTGCTTGAGCGCCGCCTGATCCGCCTCGGAGAGCCCAGCGAACTCGGCCGGGTCGCCCGAGGGGAACGAGAAGAGCTGGGTGACGTGTACGCCGAGCACGTGCTCCGGATCGACCCGGCCCAACTCCGGCGCGATCATCGAGCCGGCGTCGTTGCCGATCGCGCCGTAGGTGTCGTACCCCAGTCGGTTCATGAGCTCGGCCCAGGCACGGGCGGTGCGGTGCCGGTTCCAGCCGGCGCTGCGGGTCGGGCCGGAGAACCCGAAGCCGGGCAGCGACGGGATGACCACGTGGAAGGCCGGCGCGTCCGGGTCGGTCGGCTCGGTGAGCGGGGCGATCACGGCCAGGTATTCCAGCACCGAGCCCGGCCAGCCGTGGGTGAGCACCAGCGCGGTGGCGTCCGGGCGGGACGACCGGACGTGCAGGAAGTGGATCTGCTCGCCGTCGATCTCGGTGACGAACTGCGGGTGGGCGTTCAGTCGGGCCTCGACGGCCCGCCAGTCGAACCCGTCCCGCCACCGGTCGGCGAGGGCGCGCACCCGGTCGTTGCTCATCCCATACGTGTCGCCCGCGCCGGGCAGGTCGGCGGGCCAGATCGTCCGGTCCAGTCGGTCGGCCAGGTCGTCGAGGGCGGTCTGGGGGATCTCGACGCGGAACGGGCGGATCGCGGTGCCGGTCATCTCGGAACTCCTTCGGAACGGAATGTTTCGTTCTGCAATCAGAGTAGCAGACCGGAACGATCCGTTCCACTGCTAACCTGGAGTCATGCCGACTCCCCCCGGAAAGACCGACGCTCCGCTGACCGGTCGCCGCGCCCAGGCCGCCCGCAACAACGAAGTCATCCTCGAAGCCGCCCGCGCGGTCTTCCTGGACGACCCGAAGGCGCCCATCGCCGCCGTCGCCGAACGCGCGGGCGTCGGCATCAGTGCCCTCTACCGGAGGTACGCGGGCAAGGAGGACCTGCTGCGCCAGCTCTGCCACGACGGGCTGCGCCGCTATATCGAGGAGGCCGAACTGGCCCTCGCCGAGCCGGACGACTGGACCGCGTTCGCGAGCTTCCTGGCCCGGGTGGTCGACGCCGACGTGCACTCGCTCACCGTCCACCTGGCCGGCACCTTCACCCCGACCGAGGAGATGGGCCGGGCCGCGATGCGCTCCAACGAGCTGGCCACGGTGCTGTTCGAGCGTGCGCGCGCCAGCGGACGCCTGCGCCCGGACGTGGTCCTGCAGGACCTGGGGCTGGTGCTGGAGGCGTGCGCCGCGGTGCGCGTACCCGATCCGGAGCGGACCGGGCAGTTGCGGAGCCGCCAACTCGCGGTGCTGCTGGCGGGCCTGTCGACGACGCCGGCCGCGGACCCGCTGCCCGGCCCGCCCCCGGCGGCGGGAGAGTTCGACTGGCGGTGGCGCCGCCGAGAGTGATGGGCGTCACAGCGTTAAGGTTGAGCGGAATACGCTCAACTCTGGTTGTGTCCAATCCAATGGACAACGCCGATCCGGGGGAGCCCATGAACACCGAACGACTCACCACCAAGAGCCGCGAAACCATCACCGGCGCCGTCGCGCTGGCCAACCAGCGTGGTCACGCCACCGTCGAGCCCTGGCACCTGCTGCTGGCACTGCTGGACACCGACGGCTCGACCGCCACCGGTCTGCTGCGCGCCGTCGGGGCCGACCCGGCCGAGCTGCGCGGGGCCGCCCAGCGCGCGGTCGACGCCCTCCCTGCCGCCCGCGGCTCCAGCATCGGCGAGCCGACGTTGGCTCGGGAGTTCGTCAACGCCATCGGTGCCGCCGAGCAGATCGCCCGGCCGTTGGGCGACGAGTACACCTCCACCGAGCACCTGCTCGCCGGCCTGGCCCGGGTGGGCGGCGCGGTGTCCGGTGCGCTGAAGACCGCCGGTGCCACCGAGGAGGCCCTGGTCGCGGCCTTCCCGACCGTCCGGGGCGGGGACCGCCGGGTCACCACCGCCGACCCGGAGCAGACCTATCAGGCCCTGACCAAGTACGGCGTCGACCTCACGGCCAGCGCCCGCGACGGCAAGATCGACCCGGTCATCGGCCGCGACTCGGAGATCCGCCGCGTCATCCAGGTGCTGTCCCGGCGTACCAAGAACAACCCGGTGCTGATCGGCGAGCCCGGCGTCGGCAAGACCGCGATCGTCGAGGGCCTGGCCCAGCGGATCGTCACCGGCGACGTGCCCGAGTCGCTGCGCGACAAGAAGTTGATCTCGCTGGATCTCGGCGCGATGGTCGCCGGCGCGCAGTACCGCGGGCAGTTCGAGGAGCGGCTGAAGTCCGTACTGGAAGAGATCAAGAACTCCAACGGGCAGGTCATCACGTTCCTCGACGAGCTGCACACCGTCGTCGGCGCCGGCAAGGGCGAGGGCTCGATGGACGCCGGCAACATGCTCAAGCCGATGCTGGCCCGCGGTGAGCTGCGGATGGTCGGTGCCACCACGCTGGACGAGTACCGCGAGCACATCGAGAAGGACCCGGCGCTGGAGCGTCGTTTCCAACCGGTGCTGGTCGGCGAACCGACGATCGAGGACACCATCGGCATCCTGCGGGGGCTCAAGGAGCGCTACGAGGTGCACCACGGCGTACGGATCACCGACGCCGCGCTGGTCGCCGCCGCGACACTGTCGGACCGGTACATCACCGAGCGGTTCCTGCCGGACAAGGCGATCGACCTGGTCGACGAGTCCGCGTCCCGGCTCCGGATGGAGATCGACTCCCGTCCGGTCGAGGTGGACGAGATCGAGCGCGCGGTCCGCCGGCTGGAGATCGAGGAGATGGCACTGGCCAAGGAGCCGGACGCGGCCTCCGCCGAGCGGCTGGAGCGGCTGCGCAAGGAGCTGGCCGACAAGCGCGAGCAGCTCACCGTGCTCTCCGAGCGCTGGCAGACCGAGAAGAGCCACATCACCAAGCTCTCCACGGCCAAGGAGGAGCTGGAGCGCCTCGGCGGCGAGGCGGAGCGGGCCGAGCGCGACGGTGAGCTGGAGCGCGCCGCCGAGCTGCGCTATGGCCGGATTCCCGCGCTCAAGGTGGAGCTGACGCGGGCCGCGGAGGAACTGGCCCAGCTCCAGGCCGATGGCGCGATGCTCAAGGAGGAGGTCGGCGCCGACGACATCGCCGCCGTGGTCGCCTCCTGGACCGGCATCCCCGCCGGTCGCCTCCTCGAGGGTGAGACGGTCAAGTTGCTGCGGATGGAGGAGTCGCTGGGCGGCCGGGTGGTCGGCCAGGCCGAGGCGGTCGGCGCGGTCTCCGACGCGGTACGCCGTGCCCGCGCCGGCATCGCCGATCCGGACCGCCCGACCGGCAGCTTCCTCTTTCTCGGCCCCACGGGCGTCGGCAAGACGGAGCTGGCCAAGGCCCTCGCCGAGTTCCTCTTCGACGACGAACGGGCGATGGTCCGCATCGACATGAGCGAGTACGGCGAGAAGCACTCGGTCGCTCGCCTGTTGGGTGCCCCGCCCGGCTACGTCGGCTACACCGAGGGTGGTCAGCTCACCGAGGCGGTGCGCCGTCGGCCGTACTCGGTGGTTCTGCTGGACGAGGTGGAGAAGGCCCACCCAGACGTCTTCGACGTGCTGCTCCAGGTGCTCGACGACGGCCGGCTCACCGACGGCCAGGGCCGCACCGTGGACTTCCGGAACGCGATCCTGATCCTCACGTCCAACCTCGGTTCGTCGGTGATCAGTGACCTGACGCTGGCCGATGAGCAGCGCCGGGAGGGTGTCCTCGCGGTGGTCCGGTCGCACTTCAAGCCGGAGTTCCTCAACCGGCTGGACGACATCGTGGTCTTCGCCTCGCTGCACGGAGACGATCTGCGCTCGATCGTCGACCTCCAGCTGGAGCTGATGCGGCGACGGCTGGCCGACCGCAGGCTCGGCCTGGAGATCACCGATGCCGCTCGGGCCTGGCTGGCCGAGCACGGGTACGACCCGATCTACGGCGCCCGCCCGCTACGCCGCCTGGTTCAGACCGCGATCGGCGACCAACTCGCGAAGGCCCTCCTCTCCGGCCAGATCAGAGACGGCGAAACGGTAAAGGTAGATCTAGCCCCCGAAACCAACACCCTGGCGGTAACCCCCGCCTGAACGCGGTGATCAAGAGGTTTGCGTCATGGAAGCGTCTTCTCATGACGCAAACCTCTTGATCAACAGGGTGGAGCGGGCGTCGGCGGGGGAAAGGTGGGGGCATGTTTGGTATCGGGAAGAAATGGGAGCGGGAACTGGGCGCTGCCGTCGACGAGTTGGTGGCCGCTGACACGCTTGCCTTTGGAGGGGTGGGGATCGCTGGCGCGACCCTGCCCGTGACCGAGGCGTACCACCGGGTCGAGGCCGCCCTCGACGACCACCCTGAGGAAGTACGCCGGCAGCTCGAACGGGTGCTGGCCGACGGCACACCCGCCGGTCGGGCGTACGCGGCCACGCTGCTGGAGCGGATCGACCCGGCGGCGGCCCGAGCGGCCTGGACGTCACTGCGGGACGACCCGAGCGAATTCACCACATTCGTCGGCTGCGTGATGGACCGCGAAACTCTCGGGCACTACGCCAGCCAGCGGCTCGCCGCAGCGTGATCAATGCCCCGGCACCGGGCGAACCAGCGCACACCGGGCCGTCCACAGTGCAGCCATGCACGCCGGGCGACGCCACCGGTGCCGTCGGTAGCTGAGCTGTCGGTCACGGTACGGGTCCCGCAGGTGCCGAAGGTTGTTACCGTTCGCGCCGACGTACCTGGGGGGATGGTCGGGTGGGCGGGTCAGTGACGTACCTGGTGGCGGCGTTTGCCGTACTCGTGGTGGTCGTGGTCGTGATCGTCGTGCGGGCCCGGCGGCGGGCGGCGGCCCGGCCCGACGGCACGCTGCCGACCGCACTGCCGGCGCGCGACGACCCGCTCCGTCTGGCCCCGGGCGACCGCGTGCGAATTCGCGAGCGGGAGTACGCGGTGAGCGGCACGATCCGCCTCGTCGAGGGGGACTGGAGCTGGGTGCAGCACCTGCTCGACGACGAGTCCGGCACCCGCCACCGGCTCTCGGTGGAGGACGGCCCCGAAACGGAGCTGGTGCTCTGGACAGCCGAGCCCGGCGCGACCGTCACCCCCGGCGCCCCGACCATCGACCTTGGCGGGCGGCGCTACACCTGGGCCGAGACCGGGCAGGCGCGCTACACCGCCACCGGGGAGACCGGGCTGCCGTCGGCCGGGACCATGCGCTACCACGACTACCAGTCCGGTGGCGCCGCGCGGCTCTCCTTCGAGGCGTACGGCGAAGAGGGCTGGAGAGTCGCCCGCGGCAACCTGCTCGACCCCGTTGACCTGACGATCCGTCCCACCTCCCAGGGCCGCTGAGCCGGACCGGGTGGGCGCGCCGGGCTCGCCACGGCATGCCGAAGTGGCAGGTTGTCGATACGGTGTGGGCGCGATCTTAGGGAAGGAGAATCGTGGTCGATTCCCAGAGCACGCCGGCCCGTCAGCGGCCATCCATTGTGTCAATCTCCAGCTATCTGCTCTTCCTGTTCCTGGCGTGCCAGGTGATCAGTCTGATCATCACGCTCAGCACCATTGGCAAGACGCGCGAGGCGCTCCGCGACGCGTACGCGGACAGCACCGTCGAGGGTGCCGACCAGGTGGCGGACGTCTTCTTCGCGGTCGGCCTCGGCAGCAGCGTCCTGCTGCTGCTGCTCGCGATCGTGTTGGGCGTGCTGGCCCTGTTCAACAACCAGGGCCGCAACGGCGCCCGGATCACCACCTGGATCGTCGGCGGCATCATGGTCTGCTGCACGGGTGGTGGCCTACTCAGCGGCGCGGCTGGCAGCCTCACCACCGGTGGTGAGACGGGCAGCAATGGGCCGAGCAGCGAAGAGGTCCAGCGCCGGCTGGAGGAGGCTCTGCCCTCCTGGGTCACCCCGGTCAGCGTCCTGCTCGGTGTGATCAGCCTGATCGCGCTGCTCGCGGCGCTGATCCTGCTGGCGCTGCCGAAGGCCAACGCGTTCTTCCGCAAGCCCACCGCGGCCTGGGAGCCGCCGACCCCGGGCGCCAGCTACCCGGGATACCCGCAGGCTCCGGGTCAGCCTGGCTACCCGCAGTCGGCCGGTGAGCCGGGCTATCCGTCGAGTGGGGAGCCGAGCTACCCGCCGCCACCGGCCACGAACCGGCCGGACGACACTCCGCCTGCGGACCGGCCCGGGTCAACCCCGCCGTCGACGAGTTGACCGCTCGATAACCACGACGCCGACGATCCCTCCGAGTAGGTTGCAACCCGACGCCTACCGGAGGGATTCGTCGTGTCGTACCCGGAATCGGCACCGGCCCGCCGGCCCGCCGTCGTCCTGTTCGCCGTAACCGTGCTGGTGGTGATGGCGGTCGCCGCGCTCGCGTACACCGTGGTCGGCCTGGTGGTGTTGGGCGGAACGATCGACGCCTTCCGCGCCGCTGCTCGCGATACCTCAGCGAGCGCCCAGGAGATCGACGACGTGGTCACCCTGCTCCGCGCGTCCGCGGTGCTGTCGGCGGTGGTGGCTGCGCTCTCCGCGCCGGTGCTCGCCGGCCTGGCCCTCGGGCTGCTGGCCGCTCGCAACGGCGCCCGGGTGGCCACCTGGGTGGTCAGCGGCCTCGGCCTACTCGCTGGCTGCTGCAGCGTGGCGGTGCTCGTCGGCGAACGGGCCGCGCCACTGCAACTGGGCGCCGGCGAGCAGGCTCTCGCCGAGCTGCTGGGCCTGATCGGCGACGCGTACCCGTCGTGGTGGATTCCCCTCAACGCAGGGCTTTCCGTCGGGCAAGGGCTCGGTTACCTTGTAGTAGCTCTGCTGCTGGCCCTGCCGGCGGCGAACGCCTGGTTCAGTCGCCACCGTTCGCCCGCGCCGACCATGCCATCCGCACCACCCGCGTTCACGCCCGCCCCGCACCAGCCCTCGTCGGCACCGCCCGCGCCCCCGTACCCGCCCAGGTGAGGACCGCCCCGTGACGCTCGACCCCTCGGCTGCCGAGCGCCGAGCCCTGATCACCGGGGCCACCGCCGGCATCGGCGCGGCGTTCACCCGACGGCTGGCCGCCGACGGCTGGAGTCTGGTGCTGGTCGCCCGCGACGCGGCCCGGCTGACCGAGATGGCCACCGAGTTGGGTTCCACGTACGGCCACGAGGTGGAGACGATTTCGGCGGATCTGTCCACCGACGACGGCTGCGCCATCGTGGAGAAGCGGCTCGCCGACGGCAGCCCCGTGCACCTGCTGGTGAACAACGCCGGGATCAGCCTGAACAAGCCGTTCCTGCGCTCCACGGCAGAGGACGAGGCGCGCCTGTTGCGGCTCAACGTGCACGCGGTCATGCGGCTGACCCTGGCGGCGCTGCGACCGATGACCGAACGCCGAAATGGGGCAGTGATAAATGTCTCTTCGGTCGCCGGATTCGGCACGGCGATGCCCGGGTCGACCTACTCAGCCAGCAAGGCGTGGGTCACCAACTTCAGCGAGTCCGTCGGCCAGTCGGCGCGGCCATTCGGCGTCCGAGTGATGGCCCTCTGCCCCGGCTACACCCGCACGGAGTTTCACCAGCGGGCCGGCATCAACATGTCCAAGACGCCGGAGTGGCTGTGGCTGCGGGCCGAGGATGTGGTCGACGAGGCCCTGCGTGACCTGCGGAAAGGCAAGATGGTCAGCGTCCCGGCGTGGAAGTACAAGGTGGTCGTTGCCGGCATGCGGCACGCGCCGCGCCGGCTGCTCCAGGCGGTCGCGCGGGACACCCGCGGTCGCATCGGTCGCGACGAGCGCTGAGCCTCGACCGGCACGCCGGTCCCGGTGGATCGTTGGCGCGCCACTGGCGCCCCGCTACCGGGCCAGTCGCTGAGCGTAGTCGAACATCGCCAACCATCGGTCCCCCGCGGGGCTGATCAGGGTGGACCCCACACGCGGCGTTCAGACTTGCGCAGTAACCTCTATCGCCATGGGGGACCACGACGACCTGCGTAAATTCATTACCGACCTGGCTGTAGTCCACGGACGGGTCGTGCTCTCCTCGGGGCGTGAGGCAGACTGGTACGTGGATCTGCGGCGCGTCACGCTCCATCACCGGGCCGCTCCTCTGGTCGGCCGGGTGTTGCTCGACCTCACCGCCGACATGGAGTACGACGCTGTCGGCGGCCTCACTCTGGGCGCGGATCCTGTCGCACTCTCGATGCTGCATGCCGCCGCTCCGACCGGTCGGGCCCTGGACGCCTTTGTGGTGCGCAAGGCGGGCAAGGCGCACGGTTTGCAGCGGCGGATCGAGGGACCGGAGGTAGCCGGCCGTCGGGTGTTGGCGGTGGAGGATACGTCCACGACGGGCGGAAGTGTTTTGACCGCTGTCGAGGCGCTTCGTGAGGCCGGGGCGGAAGTCGTGGGCGTGGCGGTTATTGTTGATCGAGGCGCCGGCGACGCGGTGCGAGCCGCCGGATTGCCGTACCGGGCGGCCTATACGTTGGCTGACCTCGGCCTTGTGGCGTAAAAGTTTGCCGATTCGGATCTGCTGATATGCAGGCGGATCGATGCTGCTGGTGGAAGGATGGAATACGTGGGAACTGCGTTGGCCGAAATGACTATGCCTCAGATCTCGCCGCTAAACGGCGAGCCGATCGAACGTGCCGATGCCGAGCGTCTCGCGGGGGTCCTCAAGGCCCTTGCTGATCCTGCTCGGTTGCGGCTGCTCAGCCTGATCCAGTCGGCCCCCGAGGGCGAGGCGTGCGTCTGTGACCTGACGGCGCCGCTCGGCCTCTCTCAGCCGACGGTCAGTCATCACCTGCGTATCCTCACCGAGGCCGGCTTGCTGCAGCGGGAGAAGCGCGGTGTCTGGGCGTACTACAGCCTGGTCCCGAGTGCGATCGCGACGATCGCCGACCTGCTGACCCCGCCGCGTAAGCGGGCCACCAAGAAGGCCCGCTGAAGTAGGCACCACACGCCGTCCCGTGCCGGGACGGCGTCCGGTGGCGAGCCAGGGGTGGCGCCACCGGTGGATGACACCTGCTCGTCCCCGGCCGCACCGCCGGAGGCCGGGTCCGACATGCCGATGGCCGACCCCCACACCAGGGGGCCGGCCATCGTCGTACCCGCGGTTCAGCGGTCCTGGCCGTGCTCCGGGTGCTGGCGGCCGTGCTGGTGTCCGTCGTGGTCGAACGTCTCGCGGGCCGCTTCCACAGCGCCAGCGGCGCTGGCAGCCGCGACCACCGCGACCGCCTCGCCGCGCTTACGAGCCCGCCGGTCGCGGAGGAACTCGAAGAAGATCGGCAGCACGGAGATCAAAATGATCAGGGCCACCACCGGCAGGATGTAGTGGTCGATCTTGTCGCCGATGGCCTGGTAGATCTGCTCGGCCAGCAGGTAGCCGATCAGCAGGATGCCGTCCACCCAGAGCACCGCACCGACGATGTTCCAGAGCAGGAACTTCCGGGCCGGCATGCCGAGCGCGCCCGCGACCGGGTTGAGGAACGTCCGGACGATCGGGATGAAGCGCGCCAGCACCACGGCCTTCGCCGGGCCGAACTTCTGGAAGTAGTACTCGGCCTTCTCCACGTACTCCTTCTTGAAGAGCCGGGAGTTTGGCCGCTCGAACATCGGCCGGCCATACCGCGCGCCGAGCCAGTGCCCCAGCTGGGCGCCGACAACCGCGCAGATCGGCCCGCCGATCAGAAGGCCGGCCAGGGAGAGCCGGGTGCCGTCGCCGAAGATCGCGTCCGCCACCGGCGACGAGGCCACCCCGGCGAGGAACAGCAGCGAGTCGCCAGGGAAGAAGAAGCCCACCAGCAGGCCGGTCTCGGCGAAGAGGATCACCCACACGCCGATCAGCCCGAAGGTCTGCAACAGATCCTTGGGATCGAGCGGGTTCAGGGCGACGCTCTCCACGAGAGCGCGGGTCTTCTCAGCTGTGTCCACGGCCACAAAGGGTACCGAAGCTCAGGTCCCGTGCCGCGCCGGACCGGCCCCTCACCACCCGCAGGCGTATTGCCCTCCGTGGTGGGCCCCGACGACGGTGCCCCGCCGACCGGGTGGTCGGCGGGGCACCGGTGGTGCGGGGTGGATCAGGCGACGAAGCGGGTCCGGCGGCGCTTGGCCACCAGGTAGCCGCCGACGCCTGCGGCGAGCAGCAGCGCGCCGAGGCCGGCGATCAGGCCGGTGGACTGACCGGTGACCGGCAGACCGCCGTCGTCGCCGCCGCCACCCTGGCCGCCGTCCTCGCCATTGGTCGCACCCTTGATGACGAAGGCCGCCGTGTCGTTCTTCGCGTCGAGGTCGGCGACGGTCGAGCCTTGCCCATCCAGGTTGAAGTGCAGCAGGTGCACAGAGCCCGGCGCGCCGGCCAGCTTGTCGATGCGCAGTCCGAACTCGAACACGGCAGCGTCACCCTTGTGCAGGACGTCGTACCACTCGCAGAGGTAGATGCGGCCGCCCGGCTCGCCGTACCCGCCGACCTCCTCGCCGTCCTTGCTCGGCGAGCACTCTGCCGGTGCCTCTACCACGGTGGCACCAGCCGGAATCGTGATCTCAGCGGCGGTAACGAGCTCATTCGGCGAGTAGGAGTTGATCATCGCGGGCCCGTTGTTGACGAAGCCGACCTTGGCGTTGACCGTCTTGCCAACGGCCCCGCTCACCTGGGACCCGGTGGCGGCCGCGTCGGCACGCTGGCTGCCGGTCACGGTCGCCAGGATGGCCGTGGCGTTGTTGCTGGAGTCCTTGTCGGTCTGCCGGAGCTGGCGGGCCTGCGCGCCCGGTGCCGGAACCAGGGCCAACGCGTCGCCGGCCCCCTTCTGCCACTCGTCGGCCGGGAACGGGAACTCCGAGAGGAACTCCGCCCAGTCGCCATCGGCGAACCACCAACCCGCGCCGTACTGCTCGCCCGGGGCCCAGGCATCCGAGGCGATCTTCAGCGTGAACGAGGAGTCCAGCTGGAGGGCCGCACCAGGCTCGATCTTCTGATCAATCGTGCACTGGGCGAAGTTCGTCCCGAACGCGTAGAGGTAGGAGCAGTTGGAGTACCGCGCGGCGGCGATACCGGAGGTGCTGGTGAGGAGCAGAACCGTGCCGTTGGCGGTCTTGTCACCCACGTTCGCGACCCGCAACGGCGCCTTCACCGATGCTCCAGGTGCTCCCGAGATCTCGAGCATGTCGGGAGCCTTGAGGTCGACGCCCTCGCCGACCTCAATGGTGGACTTGGTGGTGACGCTCGCCCTGCCCTTCGTGGCCAGGGTCAGGGTGAGATCCCCCTTCTTGCCGACCGTGGCGGCGTCCTTGGCCTGGACGGTCAGGTCGAGGACGTAGTCGATGGTCTCGGCACCCTTGAGGTTGCAGGTGATGACCGCCCCTGCTTCCGAGCAGCCCGTCAGCCTGTCAGTGAGGGTAACCGTGGCGAAGTCGGTCACCGCGCCGCGGTCAACGGTGATGGTGAAGTCCTCGGGCAGTGCCTCGGTGAAGGCTTGCACCGTGATGGCCTTGGGCTCGCCGCCAGCGGCGAGAAGCGCGTTGTTGGCGTACAGGAAGACATCGTTCGAGGACTCTTCGGCTACGGCCGGGCTGGCGGAGGCGGCGACGAACGCGCCTGCTACGCCCAGTCCGGCGAGCCAACGCCGGGTGGAGTGGGTGAGCATGAGGGGGGTTCCTCCATTTGAGGGTTCAGGTGGAGCCCGTGGATCTTAAGGAATCGCTGAGGCTGATTGCCGCCCCAAGTGCCGTCCATCTATCAAGACGAACCGAAAGGTTGATCAGCGTCACCGCAACGTTCGGTCGGTTCGCTCCCGTCATCCGAGGCAGGAGCCCGGGAGGTGTAGTGACGTACGAGGCGACCACGCCCAGTCCCCCGTGGACCGGGCCGGCGCCCCGCCAGGCAGGTACGGGAGGGGCGCCGGTCAGGCGGGTGGGTCAGGCGACGAAGTGGGTGGTGCGGCGCCGGGCGAGCAGGTAGCCGCCCGCGCCGGCGACGAGCAGCAGGCCGCCGATGCCGGCGATCAGGCCGGTGGGGGAGCCGGTGATGGGCAGCGAACCGCCGCCGCCGCCGCTTCCCGCACCTTCGTCGCCGTCGCCCTGGCCCGCATTGACAACGATCATGGCCCGGTCGTTGGCCGGCTTGATGTCGTCCTCGAAGCTGCCGCCGCCGGGGCATTCGCACGGCGCGTTGACCCGCACCGAGCCCCGGGCGTTGGGGATGACCTTGTCGATGCGCAGCCGGAACTCCATGGTGTAGGTCTCACCCGCCACCAGGAGCATCTCCGAGGCGCACTGGTACGTCCGGGTGCCCGGCCGCAGTTGGCAGCTGTCGGGAACCTCGACGGCAGTGGTGCCGGGCGGCAGCTCGACGACCGTGTGGGTGGCGGCCTCCCAGTCCGCGTTCACCTTGTCGAGCGTCGCCGGGCCGTTGTTCCGGAAGCCGACGGTTGCCGTGACGACCGCGCCGGCCCTGCCCTTGAGCCTGTCGCCGATCGCCGCGAGGTCGGTGCCGTTCGTGCCGGTGACCTTGATGGTCCAACCCGTGTAGTCATAACCCGGGCCGACGTCGGTCTGGTCGGCTTGCCGCGCCCGGCTGGGTGCCTCGGCCATGGTCAGCTTCGGGCCGCTGCCGCGCGTGCCCGCCCGGGCGCCAGCGGCTTCCTGTACGCCTGTCAGGTCCTCGAAGTCGGCCTTGGTCATGAACTGGGCATAGCCGGACTGGTTGGTCGGGGCGTAGGTGTCCTTGGCGAGCTCGAAGTTCAGCGTGGTGGCCACCCCCTCGCCCACCGGGATCTCCTCGTCGAACTGGCAGGAGACCAGGTGGTCGTCGGAGTAGAGGCAGTTGCTGAACCGGTCCCTGGTCCGGATCGAGTAGGCGAGGTCGAAGACCGCCACGAATCCCTTGACGGTCTTCTTGCCGGCGTTGGCCACGGCCAGCGGCACCGCCACCTTCCCGCCCGGCTTGGAGGAGAAGGTGGTGAACGGCCCGCCGGCCAGGTCCACCCCCTCGCCGACGCGGACCCGCGAGGTGTAGCTGCCCTGCCGCCCGCCGGCCGCCTGGAAGCTGACCACGACGTCGCCCGAGTCGCCGAGCTGCGCATCTTGGGTGGCGGCCAGGTTCACCCGCTGGGCCACGCCGCGGTGGATCCCGCTGCCAAGAGGCGGCAGCTCGCTCAGGGCGACGCCGTAGGGCTCCTCGCAGACGAGAACGCCCGGCTCCGGCGTGGCGCACTCCTGCTGGTCGGCGGGGGCCATGCTGATCTTGTCGGCAAGGGGGCGGTAGTCGTACCGCACGGAGACGTCGGTGAGCACCGTCGGCTCGTCGGCGTACAGGAACAGGGCGCGGGTGGTTGGCGCCGAGCCGACGGCCAGGGTGCTGTCCTGGAAGTAGGGCTCGATCGCGGCCGCGCCCGCGGCGACGGCGGGGGTGACGGAGCCGACGACCAACGCGCCTGCGGCGCCGAGCCCGGCCAGCCAGCGGGTCGAATGCTTGAGCATGGGGGTCCTCCCGGGGGGATACAGGTGGCGCTCGTCCAACCTAGGGAGACCACCGGCTCCTCCGGTGGCCCTGTTGGATCGTTCCCCGTCTATCGACCCGAACGGCTGAGCACCTCTGCCGCACCGGGCAGCCGGCCCCGTTGCGGGTCAGCGGTAGTCGTCCTCGTCCCCCGTGACCACCCGGGCCTGCTCCATCGCGTCCCAGTCGTCGACGTTCAGGCCGCGGTGCGGCTCGCTGTCGACGTCGACGGGGCCGACCACTGCGGCCTGCTCGACCGCGTCGGCCGGATCGGCCTCGGGGTCGCGTTCGTCCGGGGCGAGGTGGTCGCCGGGGGTGAAGTCCTCATCGGGCTGACCCATCGTCCCTCCCGGGGGTCTCGGGGCACGGTTCCCACCCACCGTACGGGCTGTGCCGGCACCGCGCCCGGAAGCGGAGTAGGCGGAATCAGCCCTCGGCGCAGCGACCCGATGCCAGGATGGTGCCGTGGGCTTCCTCATTCGACTGGTGATCACCGCGGTCGCGTTGTGGATAACCACGCTCATCGTGCCGGGTGTCGATGTGCACGGGCGCTCGGGTAGCAACACCGTCCTCACCCTGATCGTGGTGGCGCTGATCTTCGGCGTGATCAACGCGGTGCTCAAGCCGGTGATCAAGGTCGTCGGCTGCGTGTTCTACCTGCTGACTCTTGGCCTGTTCGCGCTGGTGGTCAATGCGTTGCTGTTCCTCCTCACCGACCGGATCGCTCGCGGGCTCGACCTGCCGTTCCACGTGGACGGGTTCTGGCCGGCGTTCTGGGGGGCCATCGTGATGGCCGTGGTCACCTGGCTGATCAGCGTCATCGTGCCGGACAACCTGGACACCCGGTGAACCGATCCGGGCCCGCATCCGGGTCGGTTGTTCCGGCGCACCTCACCTACGGGATACTTCCGGGTGGAGGACAGCGCGGTCCGGCGCACAAATGAACAACAGCGGCCAGCACGGCCGAGAGTGGTAAGTAAGGAGCGCATCACATGCCCATCGCTTCCCCCGAGGCCTACGCGGAGATGCTGGACCGGGCCAAGGCTGGCCGGTACGCGTACCCCGCGATCAACGTGACCTCCTCGCAGACGCTGAACGCGGCGCTCAAGGGCTTCGCCGACGCGGAGAGCGACGGCATCGTCCAGGTCTCCACCGGTGGCGCCGAGTACCTCTCCGGCCCCTCGATCAAGGACATGGTCACCGGCGCGGTGGCGTTCGCCGCGTACGCGCACGAGGTGGCCAAGAAGTACTCGGTCAACATCGCGCTGCACACCGACCACTGCCCGAAGGACAAGCTGGACGGGTTCGTCCGTCCGCTGATGGCCATCTCGCAGGAGCGGGTGAAGCGCGGCGAGGAGCCGCTGTACCAGTCGCACATGTGGGACGGCTCGGCGGTGCCGGTCGCGGAGAACCTGCAGATCGCCTCCCAGCTCCTCGACGAGGCCGCCAAGGGCAAGATCGTCCTTGAGATCGAGGTCGGCGTCGTCGGTGGCGAGGAGGATGGTGTCGAGAACGCCATCAACGACAAGCTCTACACCACCACCGAGGACGGCCTGGCCATGGTCGAGGCCCTCGGCCTCGGCGAGAAGGGCCGCTACATGGCGGCGCTGACCTTCGGCAACGTGCACGGCGTCTACAAGCCGGGCAACGTCAAGCTGCGTCCGGAGATCCTCAAGCAGATCCAGGACGCGGTCGGCGCCAAGTACGGCAAGGACAAGCCGCTCAGCCTGGTCTTCCACGGCGGTTCGGGCTCCCTGCTGAGCGAGATCCGCGAGGCGCTGGACTACGGCGTGGTGAAGATGAACATCGACACCGACACCCAGTACGCCTTCACCCGGCCCGTCGCGGACCACATGCTCCGCAACTACGACGGCGTGCTGAAGATCGACGGCGAGGTCGGCAACAAGAAGCAGTACGACCCGCGTGCCTGGGGCAAGGCCGCCGAGGCTGGCCTGGCCGCCCGGGTCGTCGAGGCGTGCGAGCACCTGCGCTCGACCGGCACCACGATGTCCAAGTAACGACGTCCCACCTACGGCCGGCTCCCCCCCCGGGGAGTCGGCCGTCGTCGTTCCTACGTCGTCAACAGACGGACGGCCTCGTGCACATCGTCGGTGAGGTGGATCGTCGACGACAGGTCACCGAACGTGGAAGCGGCCAGCAGCGGGCGCAACAGCACCTCCACCGGCAGCTCCCGGGTCCAGTAGTCGCGGTCCAGGAAGATGTACGCGCCGCTGGCCCCGTCGGTGCCGTAGTAGGTCTTCGTGGCCGCCTGGAACACCTCCTGCACGGTGCCCGCCCGCCCCGGCGCGAAGACGATGCCGCCCCGGGCAAGTCGCAGGATGGTGTCCTCCCGGATCGCGTTCGAGAAATACTTGGCGATCCGCCCGGCGAACAGGTTCGCCGGCTCGTGCCCGTACAGCCAGGTGGGAATGGCCAGCCCGCCGGCCCGCGCCCAGCCGGCGTCGTCGCCGCGCTGCCGGGGCATGGCCGCGAACCGCTGGCGGACCGTCAACGCGGTGGCGGTGTACCGGTGATGGTCGCTGAAGTCGGGTGCCGTGGCCAGTAGGTCGATCGCCGCGGTCAACTCCGTCGCAGGCCGGTCCGCCAGGTAGGCGCCGAGGTTCGCCGCCTCCATCACCCCGGGACCGCCGCCGGTCACCACCAGCCGGTCGGCCCGCGCCAGCTCCCAACCCAGCACGGCCGCCATCCGGTACGCCGGGCTGCCGCGCAGCACCGCGTGCCCGCCCATGATGCCCACCACCGACTGTGGCCCGTGCCCGGCCAGCCAGACCCGGGTGGCGTCGGCCAACGCGTTGTCCACGCCGTGGTCGTGCAGCCGCTGACCCAGCGCCTCCTTCACGTCCGGCAGCGCGCCGCCGTGCGCCCGGTAGTGCTCGTACACCCGGGTGTCGTACATCCCGGTGAACCCGCCCTCGGCGAACCCGGCGGCCAGTTCCTCCGGGGTGTAGAGGTGCGTCGGCTGGGTCGGGTACGGCAGCCCGGAGAACGGCGGCACCACGTTCGCGCCACGCCGGACCAGGTCCGCGCCGACGTCCCGGGAGGCGAACCGACAGCCCACGAAGAGGGTGCCGGTGACCTCGATGCCGGTCAGGTCGGGCACCGGCGCGAGATCGAGGCGCAGGCCCTGCACGGTCAGCCCGGTCAGTCGGCCGGTGGCCAACTGTCGGTCGAACTCGTCCAGGGTCTGGATCTCGCCGGTGTGCAGGTGCGGCTCGATGACGTCCGCGGGAGGTGGGGTCGGCACCCGGCCATCCTGCCCGTCCGGCGGCGCCGGCCAAACCCCGGGCCCGGGGTGGAACCGACAGGAGCCCGGTGGTCGTGGCCACCGGGCTCCTGCGTTACCGGTTCCTGGGGAGGCTCCGGACCATTAGTTGTAGTGGAAAACACCTGGCAGCGGCATAGGCCGCAGGCGTGACCAACTCCTCAGCCGTTCAGCGGAACGCGTCGGCCGACCCGCTCGCGTGTCGCCCTGTCCAGCGGGTTGAATGGGGCGATGCAGAACCTTTTGCCAGAGCCACCGGCCACCCGCCTGCCCGTGAACGACGAGGCCGACGCCGCCCTGGCCGCCGCCGAGGAGGCCGGCACCGATGAGGCGTTCGCCAACGTGGCGGCCCACTTCCCGACCTACAGTGCGGCCTGGGCCGCGCTCGCGGCCCGGGCGTTCGCCCAGGACCAGGTGGTGACGGCGTACGCCTACGCACGCACCGGCTACCACCGGGGCCTCGACCAGCTGCGCCGCAGCGGATGGAAGGGGCACGGCCCGGTGCCGTGGTCACACGAGCCCAACCAGGGCTTCCTCCGCTGCCTGTACGTGCTGTCCCGCGCCGCCGACGAGATCGGCGAGGCCGACGAGGCGGCCCGCTGCGCCCAGTTCCTGCGCGACTGCGACCCCGAGGCGGCGGACGCGCTGGCCAGCAACTGACCCCGCTCCGACGGCCGGCCCGGCACCGGGCCAGCCGTCGGCGGGTTACAGCCCCTCGGCGACCGCTGCGGCGATCTTCAGCCAGGCGTCCCGGGTGGCCGCGGAGAGCCCGCCGTACCGGATCGGCTCGCCAGTGTCGATGAGCCGCTCGTACGGGGCCAGCAGCACCGCCCGAGTGCGGGCCGCGAAGTGCTCCTGGATGGCCGGCAGGTCGATCTCCTTGCGGGACGGCGGCATCGACACCACCGTCACGGCCTGGCGGACCAGCCGTTGCCGGCCGCTCTGCTCCAGGTGGTCGAGCATCCGGGCGGCGGTCTCCGCTGAGTCGTTTCGGGCCGACATGGTGACCACCAACTGGTCGGTGGCGTCCATCGAGGCCTGCCAGTTCTGCGCCCGGACGTTGTTCCCGGTGTCCACGAAGATCAACTTGTAGAACCGGCTGACCACCTCACGGATCTCGGCGAACGCGGCCGCGGTCAGCATCTCGCCACCGGTGGCCGACTCGTCCGAGGCGAGTACGTCGAACATCCCCTCGCCCTGCGAGCGGACGTACTGCGACAGGTCACCGACCCGCCCGTGTGAACCCTGGAACTGCCCGAGGTCACGCAGCATGTCCCGCACCGTGCGGGAGTGGAAATCCTGCTGGGCGCGCATCCCGAGGGTGCCCTGGGTCTCGTTGTTGTCCCAGGCCAGCACGTAGCCACCGCGCTTCTGACCGAACGTCATCGCGAGCAGCAGGATGGCCACCGTCTTACCGGCACCGCCCTTCGGGTTGACCACGGTCACCTGCCGCAGCCCGCCGAAGTTGCGGCGCACCATCTCGATGTCCCGCTTGAGCTCCTGCTCCTGCCGCCCGGGAGCGAGCCGAAGCAGCCCCATCTTGTTGACGACCGCGCGTACACCCATGGTCGCCACCGGGTCGGCGGGCCGGACCTGCCGGCGTCGGGCGAAGTCCTCGGCGGTCGGTGCCGCTGTGGCCTCCGGCGTCCAGGTCGCGTCGGGGTAACCGGTGGCTTCCGGATACCCGGGGGTGTCCGGGTATCCGGTGGTGGGCACCCGGGTCACCCCGTCGGCCTCCTGGTACGGCTGCCCAGGCGGGACACCGGGCGTGCCCTGCTGCCATGGCGGTGGGTACCAACCCGGAGACGGCGGGAACGGGCCGGGCGGTGGAGTCGCCGGCCCGGCCTGCTGCGGCGCTGGGCCGCCGTGCGGCGAGTTGCTGAACTGCGTCAGGTCAGGCGGGGGTGGGATCTGCGGCGGGCCGGTCTGGCCAGGGATCGCCGGGGTGAACGACTGAGCCGAGTACGTCTGACCGGGGTGCGTCGGGCCGGAGTGCGTCTGACCGGGGCCGGCCTGCGGGACGCCGGAGTGTGGCGGCTGCGGCCTGGGCGGGGCGGGGATCGGGGGCGTTGCGGGGGCGGCCTCGTCGCGGGCCGGTGCGGGCGCCCCAGCCGGGCGCTGCGGCGGATACGCCCATGGCGACTCGGTGGCGGGCCGCGCCGCTCCGCCGACGGATCCCGCCTCCCCGGTCCCGCCACCCTGACCCGCCGGTCCGGTCGCTGCGGGACCAGCCGTCGCAGAGTCTGCCGGCGTGGGGCTCGCGGTGGCCGGCCGCTCGGTGGGCGCGGCTGTGGCCGGGCGCTCGGTCGGCGCGGCGGCTGTGGCCGGGCGCTGGGTGGGCGAGGTGGCCGCAGTGGGACGCTCGGTGGGGGCGGCGGCTGCGGTGGGACGGTCCAGCGTGAACGGCAGGTCCAGGTCGACACCGCCCGGCGCGCTCGGCGAGGCGGGGACGGCGGTCGGACCTCGGTCACTGGCCTGTGCCGCCCTGACCGCGGTGCTCGCCGCCTCGGGTGAGCCGTCCGTCGGCGTGGACGCAGCGCTGGCAGGGGAGCCGGCGCTCGCAGGGGTGCCAGCGCTCGCAGCGCTGGCGGGGATCCCGGTGCTGCCCGGGAAGCCGCTGATCGCGGGAGCGCCGGTTGCCGGCGGAGCGCCGGCTGCTGGAGGTGCCGGCGGTGCTGGCGGAGTGCCCGTTGCCGGCGGTGTCGGCGCAGCGGCAGGGTTGGCCGGCGGCCAGCTCGGCTGCGGCGGCGCCCAGCCCGTCCCGGCGCCAGACGGGCCGCTCACCCCCCAGCCCCCGGGTGCCGGAACGGCACCGGTGAGCGACGGGTAGTCGGACGGAGAGGGCGGCGGCAGGGCCGCAGCCCCGGGTTGCCCGGGAACCGGAGGTCGGCCGACCGGCGGCGCGGCCACCGGCGGTGTCACCGGCGGAGGCGCGACCGGCGACGGCGCACCCCGCTGCTCGGCGACCGCCGCCCAGGGCGGTGCCGCGCCACCTGCGCCCCGGTCGGCCGGATCCGGTGGCCAGAGTGGTTCGATGTCCCGCTCCGGCACCGGCTGCTGGCCGGGCACCTGCGCCCGGTCGGCGTTCTCGTCCATTACGGCCCTCCCCAGTCCTCCTGCGAGGATAGGCCCATCCGCCCACGAGGGCCGGTCGGCGCAGCCCGAGGTCGGCCGGTCGGCGCAGCCGAGGTCAGATCGACCAGACCCCCCACGCACCCGGCTCGATCCACCAGGAACGCTTCCGGGTCAGCTCGCCCTCGACACCATCGTCGAGGTACGGCACCTTCCCCTCCCTGGGTAGCACCGACACGGCCCGCCCGCGGGCGCGCCGAACTTCCAGGCGTACCCGCTTGCGCCCGAACGCCGAGCGGACGACCACCGGTACGGCCACCGCGACCTCGACCTGGCCGTCGGCCGGGTCTGGTTCGGTCAGCAGCGTCACGTCGCCGAGCGTCGCGTACCCGCCGGCGTTGCCGACCGCGCAGGCCAGCAGCGGTTCGTCACCGTTGGTGAGGATGGCGTCGTCCACCTCCACCCGGGCCCGCCAGTGCAGCGGCCGGCCGGCGTCGTCGGCGGCGCCGAGCAGCGCGCCGTCCAGGGTCACCGAGCCGCCGTCGTTGCGGAGCAGGTCCAGTCGGCGCGGCGTGCCGTCCAGCACCGCGGCAGCCACCGCTGCCGGGTCACGAGGCAGCCCGAGCTGCGCGGCCAGGTCCCGGTGGGTGCCGCCACGGGCCGGATCGAGCGGGAGTACGGCCACCGGCGGCAGGTCGGGCAGGGTCCGGTTGCCGGGTAGATCCGCCGGGCGGCGGCTCGGCGGTGGCGCGTACCGCCGGACCAGCCGGCGCAGCACGGCGCGCAACTGCGCGTCGCTGGCCGTTGCGACGACCAGCCGGGTCTTGCCGTCCGGGTCCGGCCAGGCGAGGCCGTCCGGACGGGCCGGGCCGTCGAGCCGGGCCAACACCTCGTCGATCTCCGCGTCGGAGCGGGCAGTGACCGTCTCGACCCGGGCGCCCCGGGCGGTCAGCGCATCGGCGCAGGCCAGCACCGGAACCCGTGGACGCTCGGTGGCGCACCGCTCGGTGTCACCGCCGACCGGGGTCGTCTGGCCGGTGTCCGTCTGGCCGGGGTCGGTCTCGCTTGTCGGGTCGGTGTCGCTTGTCGGGTCGGTGTCGACCTCGCTTGTCGGGTCGGTGTCGACCTCGGTCGCACCGCCGCAGCAGGCCCCGCCGCTGCCACAGCCCCCGGGAGCGCCCCGCTCCGATGAGAGGGTGAGCAGCACCACGTCGTACACGGAAGGAGCCTCCTGCCTCTCGACGCGACCCCTGCCGGCCACGCCGTCACTACTTGTTAACCTGACACCCCGGGCTCGCCAACCGGTCGCCACCTGGCACCCGAGCCTTCTGGAGGCGGAAAAGATGCCAGCGATCGTGCTCCTCGGCGCTCAGTGGGGCGACGAGGGCAAGGGCAAGGTTACCGACCTGCTTGGTGAGCGGGTCGACTACGTCGTGCGCTACTCCGGTGGCAACAACGCGGGCCACACGGTGATCACCCCGGACGGGCAGAAGTACGCGCTGCATCTGATGCCGTCCGGCGCGCTCTCGCCGAACGCGATGATCGTCATCGGCAACGGTGTGGTGGTCGACCCGAAGGTGCTGCTCGCCGAGATCGACGGTTTGGCCGAGCGCGGAGTCGACGTGTCCCGGCTGCGGATCTCCGGTGACGCGCACCTGATCATGCCGCACCACCGGGCGCTGGACCGGGTGATCGAGCGGTACCTCGGCTCGTCCCGGATCGGCACCACCGGCCGGGGAATCGGCCCGGCGTACGGCGACAAGGTCGCCCGGATCGGCATCCGGCTCCAGGACCTGCTCGACCCGGGCATCCTGCGCAAGAAGCTGGAACTCGCACTGCGCGAGAAGAACCAGATCCTGTTCAAGGTCTACAACCGCAAGGCGATCGACCTTGAGGCGACCGTCGAGGAGTACCTGGAGTACGCGGAGCGGCTCAAGCCGTACATCGCGGAGACCCGGGCGATGCTCTGGGACGCCCTGGACCGGGGCGAGACGGTGCTGCTGGAGGGCGCCCAGGCGACCATGCTCGACATGGACCACGGCACGTATCCCTTCGTGACCTCGTCCAACCCGACCGCCGGTGGTGCCTGCGTGGGTGCTGGCATCCCGCCGACCGCGATCAACAAGGTGATCGCGGTGAGCAAGGCGTACACCACCCGGGTCGGTGCGGGACCGTTCCCGACCGAGCTGTTCGACGCCAACGGCGCACACCTGCGCAAGATCGGCGCGGAGTACGGCACCACCACCGGGCGGGAGCGCCGGTGCGGGTGGTTCGACGCGGTCGTCGCCCGGTACGCCTGCCGCCTCAACGGCGTCACCGACCTGGTCATCACGAAGCTGGACGTGCTCACCGGCCTGCCCAAGGTGCCGATCTGCGTCGGCTACGAGATCAACGGCGTCCGGGTCGACGACATGCCGATGAGCCAGACGGACTTCCACCACGCCAAGCCCGTCTACGAGGAGCTCGACGGCTGGTGGGAGGACATCACCAAAGCCCGCACCGCCGATGACCTGCCGGAGAACGCCCGCCGCTACATAGCCCGGGTAGAAGAACTCTGCAACACCAGAGTGAGCGTCGTAGGCGTAGGCCCAGGCCGAGACGAAAACGTCCTCCTCCACCCCCTCCTCCCCTAACCCCACCCAGGCCCTTCCGGGCCCCGGGCCCCACCCCTTTCCGCCGGTGATCAAGAGGTTTGCGTCAGATTCGAGCGGAATTCTGACTGAAACTTCTTGATCAACCGGGTGGACGGCGGAGGTTATCCACAGGGCCGTGGCAGTTGTCCACAGGGGCTTCGGTGGGTCGGGGTGGGTGGGCAGGGTGTGGTGGTGGGACCACATCAGCTTCTTAGTCATGTCGCGGCCGGTCAGGACGGGATGCTGGCGCTGGCGCAGGCTCTGCGCGCTGGCCTGACCAGGGACCAGGTTCGACAGTTGCATCGGTGCGGCAGTTGGCAACGACTTCTGCGCGGATGCTTCGTTCCGAATGCGGAGTTGAGCGACTCAGCACTGCGGCGGGCGCGCATTCGGGCGGCGGTGGTGAGCCTTGGTCCGGGTGCCTTCGCTGTTCTGGACACCGCTCTGGAGTTGCACGGCATCGGGGGTCTTCGCCGGACCCCGCAGGTCCACGTCTCGGTGCCGGTTGATCGACCCCGACCTCAGCGCGCTCTGGCACCGTGGCTGATTGTGCACCAGGTGACCGTTGGCCCCGGCGACGTCGCCGAGGTCACGGGTGTTCGCGCGACCTCCCCGCTTCGCACCGTCTCGGACGTCATCCTCCGGGTTGACCGCTACCCGGCCGTCTCGGTCCTCGACTCGGCGCTGAACCAGGACCGCGTCACTCCAGCGCAGCTCGCTCTGATCCCAGGCCTGATCCGGGGGCGGCGCGGCGCTGTGGCGGCACGGTGCCACGTCGCCGAGGCGGATGGACGTGCCCAATCACCCCTGGAAACCCGCACCCGGCTGCGGCGCGTCGACGGGCGGGTGCCGCCGGACACGCTGCAGTTGGAGGTACGCGACGACGACGGGTACCTGCTCGGTACCGGCGATCTGGGCTGGCGCGGGCCGAGGGTGATCGCGGAGGCGGACGGCCGAGACGCCCACGGCACGCCGGAGGCGGCCTTCGCCGACCGTCGCCGCCAGAACCGCCTGGTCAACGCCGGCTGGACCATCCTCCGCTTCACCTGGCAGGACACCCTGAACCCCGACTACATCCCGCGAACCGTTCGGCAGGCGATCACCGCCACCCGGTACCGAACCCGGTGATCAAGAGGTTTGCGTCAGAAACCGGCCGAGCGCTGACGCAAACCTCTTGATCACCGGCTGTCTCGGGGGCTGGGGGGTGGTGGGGGTGGGGACAGTAGGATCTGGCGTTGTGCGGGTTCTTTTGGTGGGTGGTGGGGGGCGCGAGCATGCGCTTGCTCTTGGGTTGGTGGCTGACTCGGCTGTTTCTGCGCTGATTGCTGCGCCTGGTAATCCGGGGATCGCGGGTGTGGCCGAATTGCGGGCCGTCAACGCGACCGATCCGGCCGCGGTGGCGGCGCTGGCCGTGGAGACCGCGGCTGACCTGGTGGTGATCGGGCCGGAGGCGCCGCTGGTCGCCGGGGTCGCCGACGCGGTACGCGCCAAGGGCATCGCCGTGTTCGGTCCCTCGGGTGAGGCCGCCCGGTTGGAGGGTTCCAAGGCGTTCGCCAAGGACGTGATGACCGCCGCCGGCGTGCCGACCGCCCGGGCGTACGCCTGCACGGACGACGAGAGCACCGCACGGGCGCTCGACGAGTTCGGCGCCCCGTACGTGGTGAAGGACGACGGGCTCGCCGCCGGTAAGGGCGTGGTGGTGACCGACGACCGGTCCGCCGCGTTGGCACACGCGCGGGAGTGTGGCCGGGTCGTGGTCGAGGAGTTCCTCGACGGCCCGGAGGTCAGCCTTTTCGTGGTCACCGACGGCGAGGCGGCGGTGCCACTGCTGCCGGCTCAGGACTTCAAGCGGATCGGCGACGATGACACCGGCCCGAACACTGGCGGCATGGGAGCGTACGCGCCGCTGCCCTGGGCCCCGCCCGGCCTGGTCGATGACGTCATGCGCGACGTGGTCCACCCGACACTGGCCGAGATGCGGCGTCGGGGCACCCCGTTCTCCGGCCTGCTCTACGTCGGGCTCGCGATGACCCCCGTTGGCCCCCGCGTGATCGAGTTCAACGCCCGCTTCGGCGACCCGGAGACTCAGGTGGTGCTCGCACTGCTGGAGACCCCGCTGGGCGGGCTGCTGCACGCGGCGGCCACCGGCACGTTGGCCGGGCATCCGCCGCTGCGTTGGCAGCCCGGCGCCGCGGTCGCAGTGGTGCTCGCCGCCCAGGGCTATCCGGCCGCGCCGCGCACCGGCGACGTGATCACCGGTGGGGACCGGCCGGGCATCATCCACGCCGGCACCGCCCGCCGGGCCAGCGACGGCGCGTTGCTCTCCGCCGGAGGTCGGGTGCTCTGCGGTACGGCCACGGGCGCCGACCTGGCCGCCGCGCGGGACGCCGCGTACGCCCTGGTGGACGGGGTGGAGTTGGCTGGCTCGCAGCATCGCACCGACATCGCCGCCGCGGCGGTCGACGGCCGGATCACGATTCCAAGCTGAGTCGACCGCGCGAGCGACCGGCGAGCGGCGGCCGCTCAGCTGACGTAGCGGCGCAGTTCGCGGCTGAGCACCTTGCCGGTGGCGTTGCGGGGCAGGTACTTCACGAAGATCACGTCCCGGGGGACGGAGAAGCGGGCCAGGTAGTGCCGGACGTACTCGCGGACCGCCTCGGGGTCGAGCGTCTCGCCGGGGTGCAGGGCGAGGAACGCGGCCAGCCGCTGACCGTACTCGGGGTCGGGCACGCCGATCACGGCCGCTTCGCGGACCTGCGGCAGTCGGGCGACCAGGTCCTCCACTTCGGACGGGAAGACGTTCTCGCCGCCGGAGACGATCATGTCGTCGGCCCGGCCGTCGACGAAGAGCAGCCCGTCGGCGCTGAGCCGCCCGAGGTCGCCGGTGTCGAGCAGGCCGTCGCGGCTCTCCCGGCTGCTGCCGGAGGTGTAGCCCTCAAAGAGCATTTCGTTGCCGACGAAGATCCGCCCCACTCGGCCGTCGGGAACTGGCTGGCCGTCGTCGTCGAGCATCTGTAGCCGGGTGCCGTGTGGCGGCCGACCAGCCGTGGTGGGTGCCTGGCGCAGGTCCTGCGGACCGGCGATGGAGGCCCAGGAGACCTCGGTGGAGCCGTAGAGGTTGAACAGGACGTCCCCGTAGACGTCCATGAACTTCGGTGCCAGCCCGCCGGGCAGGGCGGATCCGCTGACCGCGACGACCTTGAGTGGGGGCCGCGGGTCCGGTGGGGGCACCTCCAGCAGCCGCTGCACCATCACCGGTACGGCGAACAGCGCGTCGCAGCGGTGTGCCACCAGGGCGGCGAGTGTGGCGGCCGGGTCGAAGCGGCGGTGCAGCACGATGGTGGCCCGCAGGGCGAAGCAGACCTGGAGGGCGGCGAACCCCCAGGTGTGGAAGATCGGCGCGGCGATCATCACCCGACTGTGGGTGCGCAGCGGGATGCGGTCGATGATGGACACCAGCGGGCCGAAGCCGCTCGGCGTGGGGCGGCGGGCCCCCTTCGGCGCACCGGTGGTGCCCGAGGTGAGCACGATGATGCGGCCGGCCCGCTCCGGCGGGCGCAGCTCGCCCGGCAGTGCCCCGGCCACCAGCTCCTGACGGGTGCGTTCGTCGAGGCGGGGTAGCTCGGCGGGGAGGCTGATGACCCGTTCGGCGAACTCGTCGTCGTGCACCAACAGCCGGAGTTGCTGCTCTTCGGCAACGGTGGCCAGCTGGGATGCGGAGAGCCCGGTGTTGACCAGGACCGAGTCGACGCCGAGCATCGTGGCCGCGACGATCGTCTCGATCAGCCCGTGGTGGTTGCGGCAGAGCAGGCCGATCCGGTCACCGGCCTGTACGCCGAGCCCCGCCCGCATCGACCGGGCCATCCGCTCGGCCCGGTCGAGCAGGTCCCGATAGGTCAGCTCGACGCCGTCCTCATCGATGATCGCCGTCCGGCCGGGGTCCCGGGTGGCTGCCTGGCGTAGTTCGCCGGCCAGGCTCCATCCCCAGGTGCGCAATGCGTTGAGCTGCGAGGCGATCCGGATCGGCCGGCCGGGGGTGAGTAGTCCGCGACGGGTCAGCGTGGCGATGACGAACGGCAGGTCCATGCCGCAGACCTCCTTGGGGGTGCGCGGACGGGGCAAGGGACTCCCGTCCGTCAGGGCGTCTTCTTCCTTGATCATGCACTGGGCGCGGCACCATGCCCAGCCGACGGCGGCGCGGGGTGACGAAGACGGCACGGATCGTGGGATCAGGGGTGGTGACCCCCTGGCCGGCCCCGGCGAAACGGGACCGGCCAGGGTCGGTCAGCGGATCTGCATCCCGGAGATCGACCGGGAGATGACCAGTCGCTGGATCTCGGAGGTGCCCTCGAAGATGGTGTAGATCTTGGCGTCCCGGTACCAGCGCTCGACCGGGTGGTCGCGCAGGAAGCCGGCGCCGCCGAGCAGCTGCACCGCCTTCTCGGTGACCGACACCGCCACCTCGCCGGCCTTGAGCTTGGACATCGAGCCCTCGCCGGCCGTGAACGGGCGGTTGTTTCGGCCCATCCAGGAGGCACGCCAGACCAGCAGCCGTGCCGCGTCGATTTCCATCCGCATGTCGGCGAGTGCGAACGCGACCGCCTGGTTCTCGATGATCGGTCGTCCGAACTGGACCCGGTCCTTCGCGTAGTCCAGGGCGTACTCGTAGGCGGCCCGGGCCACGCCGAGCGCCTGCGCGCCGACCGTGGGTCGGGACAGTTCGAAGGTGCGCATGGCGGCCTGCCCGGTGGCCCGCTGACCGGAGCGGGCCCGGTCGAGACGTTCCAGCAGAGCGTCCCGCCCGCCGAGCAGGCAGCGGCCGGGCACGCGTACCCCGTCGAGGAAGACGTCGGCGGTGTGTGACGCGCGCAGGCCGAGTTTGCGCAGCTTGCGGGTGGCGGCCAGGCCGGGGGTGCCCGGCGGTACGACGAATGCCGCCTGACCCCGGGAGCCGAGCGTGGGGTCGACCGAGGCGGTGACCACGTGCACTCCGGCGATGCCGCCGTTGGTGGCGTACGCCTTCTGCCCGGTCAGCACCCACTCGTCGGTGGCCTCGTCGTAGACGGCCCGGGTACGCATCGCGCCGACGTCCGATCCGGCTTCCGGCTCGCTGGTGCAGAACGCGGCGACGGCTGGCGAGTCGACGTCGCCGAAGCACTGCGGCACCCACTCGACCATCTGGTCGGGGGTGCCGGCGCCGTAGATGGCGGCGACGGCGAGGGAGGTGCCGAAGATGCTCAGCCCGATGCCGGCGTCACCCCAGAAGAGTTCCTCGTTGGCGATCGGTAGGGAGAGCCCGGTCGGGTCGGCCCAGCAGGTGGCGAGGAACTCGAAGCCGTAGAGGCCGACCTTGGCGGCTTCCTGGATCACCGGCCACGGGGTGTCCTCGCGCTCGTCCCACTCGGCGGCGGCCGGGCGCACGACCTCAGCGGCAAAGCCGTGCACCCAGTCGCGTAGATCCCGCTGTTCCTCATTCAGGTCGAGCGAGAACTCAGCCATGTCAGGCCTTGGGGATGTCGAACAGGTTGGCGATGTTGGCGGCGAGGCCGAGGTCGCCCTTCGCCTTCAGCTTGCCGGTCATGAACATCATCACCGGGTTGGCGCCACCGGAAACGATCTTCAGGAACTCGACCGGGCCCATGGTCAGGCTCAGCTTCGGGTCGTGCTGCGGGGTCTCGTTCACCACGCACTTGCCGTCGGCGATGGCCACCTCGTAGGTGTCGCTGCCGCCGTCGGGGCGACCGGTGATGACCCAGTGGATGACCGCGTTGGTGGAACCGGCCCGGTCGGCACGGAACAGCGACGGCATCCGGTCGAACACCTCGCCGAGGACCTTGCCGCGCAGGTCACCGGACATCACCTGGGCGATCTTGTCGTCCGGGGTGGACTTGACCAGCTGGGCAAACTCCTTGGGGCCGACGTTGGCGAAGGTGGCCGGGTCGAAGTCAGTCATCAGGTGCGCCTTCCGGAAGAATTGGCTACTCGCGCGTAACCCTACGCACGAGTAGGTATGCTCGCAAGGTGTCCACCGTTCCCGCCTTCAAGCGCCTGCCACGCGCCGTCCGTGAGCAGCAGATGCTCGACGCGGCCGTCAAGGTCTTCTCCCGGCGCGGCTTCCACGCCGCCAGCATGGACGAGATCGCGGAGGACGCCGGCATCTCCAAGCCGATGGTGTACGCGTACCTCGGCACCAAGGAGGAGCTCTTCGTTGCCTGCCTGCACCGGGAGGGCACCCGGATGATGCAGGCCATCGCCGGCGCGGCGGCCCCCGACCTGCCGGCAGACGTTCGGCTCTGGCGAGGGCTGAGGGCGTTCTTCGGTTTCGTGGGCGCGCACCGCGACGGCTGGGCGGTGCTCTACCGGCAGGCCCGGGGGGAGCAGCCGTTCGCTGGAGAGTTGGCCACCATGCGGACCCGGCTGGTCGAGGTGGTCGCCGGGATGCTCGACCACGCGCTGCGCGCCGAGGGCCGCGAGATCACCGCCATCGACCTGGAGGTCGTCGCGTACGCGCTGGTCGGCGCAACCGAGTCGCTGGCCGACTGGCTCGCGGACCACCCGGAGGCCGACCCGGAGAAGACCGCCACCCGGATGATGAACGTGGCCTGGCTCGGCGCCGGCCAACTCCTGCACGGTGTCACCTGGCGCCCGCAGGAGTAAGGAACGGCGCCGACAAGGAGTCACGACGTCGGTCAGTGGCCGGAGGCGGCGCGGCGGTGTGCCCGGCGGCGCAGCCACCGGATCCCCTCCAGGCTGAACGTGACGATCACCGAGAGCCCCACGCCGACCAGTACGCCGCGTATCGGGTCGCGTTCGAAGGCCAACCCGCCGAAATAACCGAGCAGCCCGCAGTACAGCGCCCAGGTGATCGCCCCGATGCTGTCGTACAGGAGGAACGCCCGGCGGGGATAGCGCACCGCGCCCATGGTGAGGGTGACCGCGGTCCGGCCGCCCGGCACGTACCGGGAGGTGGTCAGGATGATCCCGCCGCGTCGGTCCACCGCCCGCCGGGTCCACTCGGAGCTGGCCCGCCGACGGCTGCCGTCGGGCAGGCGGGCCAGCCGGTGTGCGCCTCCACCCCGGCCGATGGCATACGAGATGTGGTCGCCGACCAGCGCGCCGATCGCGGCGGTGGCGATCACCAGGACCAGGTTGGGATGCCCGCCGTCCGCCGCGAGCACCCCCGCGGTGATCACCGCTGCCTCGCCCGGCACCGCGGGGAAGAACGCGTCGACCGCCGTGAGCCCGAAGATCAGCACGTACACCCATGGCGAGGTGACCAGCTGTCGGAGCAGGTCGAGCGCGGATTCCATGCCCCCATGCTCGCCGGGCGCGACCGGCCCGGTGGTCGAGTCGCCGGATCACCCGCCGTCGGCCGTGGGCGTCAGGCGGAGCGGGCCAGGGCCGGTTCAGCGAGCAGCGGGCCGTGCGCGGTCTTGTCGTCGGCGGTGGGGCCGTGCGAGGTCAGCACCACCGGTGCGCCCAGCTCCGCGGACACCGCCTCCGCCCAGTCCGTCGGCGGGTCGTCGTAGAGCGGGCGGGAGCGCAGCAGGCGGGTGGTGAGCGCGGCCTGTCGGTCCAGGTCGCCGGGCGGGCCCGGGGTGAGCCGGTCGGTGGTGTCGTAGCGGCGGCAGATCCGCAGCCCAGGGCCGGCAAGGTCGAGGTGGGTCAGGGCCAGGCCGTCGACCCCGCCGGCCGCGGCGAGGGCGTACCGGTGGGCGACCGCGTCGAAGTGGCCGAACCGGAAGCGGCCCTGCCACGGGTTCGTCGGGTTGTGCGGGTCGGCCAGCGGCAGGTCCGTGTCCTCGGTCACCAACGGGCCGGGCCCGTGTCGGGTGGTGACCAGCCGGAGCACCCCGATCCGGGTCACGCCGCCGGCCAGGCCCGCCTCGGTGAGCAGACTGTCGGCGTTGGCGAACGTGGTGGTGCTCCACGTGGTGTACGGGTGGAAGCCGTGCCACTCGTCGAGCAGCACCCCCTGCGCGCCCTCGAAGACGCAGGTCCCGGCGCGCAGCGCCCCGGCGAGCCAGCTTTCATCGACGATCGCGACCCGCCCGGCGAACCCAGTGAACGCGGGCAGGCAGTCCTCGACCGGTGGCGCGTCCAGCGGACCCAGTTCGGCGGTCAGCCGGTCCCGCAGGGCGGTCAGCCTGCGGCGCAGCAGCACCGGGCTGCGGCAGTCGGCGACCCGGGGCGCGTCGTCGGGGTGGGCGAGACCGTACGCGACGGTCTCGCCCACCCCCAGCCCGCAGGAGCCGTGCCGGTCGGCTCCCCGGGCGATCTCCCGGGCCCGGTTGGCGGCCCGGTGGTACGGGGTGGCGAGCAGGGCCGCCCCGTCGACGGTCAGCCGGTCGAGCGCGTCGGGCACCCCGACCGTGGCGAGATGGTCGGCCTCGGCGGCCAGCGACAACGGGTCCACCACCACGTGCCGGGACAGGTGCGTACGCACACCCGGGTGGAACGTGCCCGCGCCGAACTGCGCGAACGTGTGGTGTCGCCCGTCGCGCAGCACGACGTTGTGTGCCGCCTGCGCGCCCCCGTTGAAGCGGACCACCGTGTGCACCGGGCGGGTGGCGCAGAGCCAGTCCACCACTGTGCCCTTGCCCGCGTCGCCGTAGCCGAGGTCGACCACCGCCACGTGCCTCACAGCCGGGTCACCGCACCGGTGGTGTCGCGGAAGGCCGGCAGCGTCGACACCTCGGCCCGACGCTCTCGACCGAGGCGGGCCAGCGCCTTCGACACGGTGCCGGTGGCGCCGGAGCCGGCGCGGTCCAGGTCGCGCAGGCCCTCGTCCAGGTCGATGGCCTGCTCGCCGAGGCCGATGGTGAGCGCGATGGTCTCGCAGACCGCGTCGAGGTCGTCGAGCACGACGGTGTTCTGCCCGAGCAGGTCCCGCCAGAAGTCGAGCACCGTGGCGTTGCCGGCGTAGTGGCTGCCGGCGGGGAGCAGATAGTAGGTGTCCCAGCGGCGGGTCACCTCGTCGACGACCTGCCGCAGCGGCACGTCCTCGGCCAGGTCGTCGCCGATCACGCGGGCCATCTCCCGGGCCTTCGCCTGGGGGTACGCCAGTTCGTCGCCGATGATGAACAGGTAGCCGCGCCGGCCGCGCTTCTCCCAGCAGTCGGTGGCGGTGTGCCGGGCCATGAAGTACATGGCCAGCTCGTACGACTCGCTCATCTGCCCGCCGCCACCGCCCTCCAGCACGATCCGGCCGAGGTCGTCGTCCATCCGGTTGTCCGACTCGAACTGGCCGACCTGCAACGGCACCCGGTCGCAGGTGGCGTCACCGATCGCGCCGAACATGATCTGCGGGTCGCTGGCGTAGCCCTGCCGTTGCAGCAGCCCGAGCAGTTGCGGCAGCTTGGTCTGCAGGACGCGCGGCACCTTGAGCATCGAGCCGGTCACGTCGAACAGCACCGCGACGGCCGTCGTCTGGGGGTGCTCGTCGGAGTCGCGGCTCTCGCGCGTCGCGTCGCGGGGGTCGAGGGCGGGGTGCACGGTGCGCGCCCCGCTGTCGCTGTAGGAGAAGGCGCTCTTGCCGGTCGACCGGCGGTAGCGGTCGGCGGCGTCGTACACGTCGGTGGACCAGGTTCCACTGCCCATGACAGCTCCTTAGGGGGTGAGGGTGAAGGGTCGGAAGGTGCGTGGCCCGTAGAGCCGGTCCAGCACCTGGTCGAGCTCACGCAGCAGGCGCCAGGCGTCGTCGGGCCGGGAGTCCAGAGACCGCTGCCGGCAGCCCTGCGCGAAACCGTGCAGCTTGCGGGGCGCGCGCGGCCCCATCAGCCAGCTCATGCACCGGCTGGCCATCGCGATGTCGGTGCCCGGCCCGCAGGGCCGCTTCGCGGTGACCTCCGGCGGATACCAGTCCTCGTGGCCCGGCACCAGCGCCGGGATAGTGCTCCCGACGGGTGCGGAGAAGCACCAGTCGACCAGCACCACGCCGTGGGCGTCCGGCTCGATCAGCACGTGTCGCGGCAGGACCGCCCCGTGCACCACGCCCGCCCGGTGGGCCAGGCCGAGCGCCACCAGCAGCCGCCGCCACATCCAGGCCACGTCCCGGGCGTCCAGCCCGTCGGGGTACGCGCGCCGCACCTCGTCGAGGTCGTGCAGGCCGGGCGTGGTGGCGAGCACGTTGATCCGCCGTTCGGCGCCGCTCACGGTGTCGCGGTGCCGGAAGTCGTCGACCAGCCGGGGCACGTACGGCAGGTAGCGGGGGTCGCCGCGCTCGGTGATGGTGCGTAGGGCGTGTGCCTCGCGGCCCATCAGGTCGTTGTCGGTGGGCTGTCGGGGGAGCTTGAGCAGCCGATCGGCGCCGACGTCGTAGAGGTCGGCCAGGTCGCCCGAGTGGGCCGGCGTGCCGAGGCGGTAGTCGCCGAGGACGGTGACCTGCCGGGCCTGCCACCGCGTGGTGACGTGGATGAACGCGTCGAGGGCCTCGGCGCGTACCGCCGGGTCGGCCGGCAGCCGATCGGGGTGCAGGGCCGCGACCAACTCGCGGTAGCGACGGGCCGGCTGGTCCGTGCCGAACAGGTCGGCGTCGGTGCGGGCCGCCGTGACCAGACCGATGGCCGCCGCGGTCTTCATCGCACCGTCTCCTCGCGGGCGGGGCGCAGCAGCGCCGGGTGCAGCAGGCGGGCGTCGCCGGCCCGGTAGAGCCGGGCGCGGGGGCCGCCCCGGGCGCCGCCGTGCTCGGTGCTGGCGCCCGTGCTCTCCACGAAGCCCGGCACGGAGAGCACCTTGCGGTGGAAGTTGCCGGCGTGCAGCGGGTGACCCCAGACCGTCTCGTACACGGCGCGCAGGTCGCTGATCGTGAACTCGGCGGCGAGGAAGCGCGTGGCGAGCGGGGTGTATTCCAGCTTGGACCGGGCCCGCTCCAGCGCGTCGTCGATGATCCGGCCGTGGTCGAAGGCGAGCTGCCGGCTGGTCAGCGCGGTCACCGGCAGCCAGATCGCCGCGTCGGCGTCGGTGCCGGCGGCCGGGTCCGGCAAATCGGGGGCGAACGCGAGGTGGGCGATCGAGACAACGCGCATCCGCGGGTCGCGGTCGGGGTCGCCATAGCTGCCCAACTGCTCCAGGTGTACGCGCCGAAGCCCTTCGCCGCCGAGCCCGGTCTCCTCGGCCAGCTCCCGTCGGGCGCCAGCGGTCAGGTCCTCGTCGGGGCGGACGAAGCCGCCGGGCAGCGCCCAGTGCCCCTCGAAGGGTGGCTGGCCGCGCTGGATCAGCAGGAGGTGCAGCGCGCCGTCGCGGATGGTCAGTGCCACCACGTCGACGGTGACAGCGACCGACGGGTAGGCCCGGGGGTCGTACGCGGCCAGGAAGTCCTGCTCGTCAACCATGTCTCTCTCAATCTGAGAACATCTCGTTGTGAGAAGAACGTACCGCACAAGAATGCCCCTGCCAAGCCCGAATCCGGGATTGGCAGGGGCGCGTCAGCGCACGAGACCCACCAGGTGCGGCCGGCCGCGCGAGTCGTGCAGGGCGAACCCGCCGTCCGGGAGGAGGGCGAAGCTCACCGTGCTCGGCAGGGGCACGGGCAGCTTGAAGGCGACCTCGACGGTGTAGGCGTCCGGCAATCGGTTCTCCAACGCGGCCAGGCAACGCGCCTTGCTCCACATGCCGTGCGCGATCGGCCGGGGGAAGCCGAACAGCCGCGCCCCGAGCCGGGACGTGTGGATCGGGTTGTGGTCGCCGGAGACCCGCGCGTACTGCGTGCCGACGCGGGGCTCCACCCGCCAGTGCGCCGTGGCGGCCGGCGCCTCGGGGCGTTCGCTCCGGTCGCGCCGCGCACCGCCGTCGGGCTGGCGCTGCCGACCGAGGTACGTCGAGACGCCGCGCCAGACCTCCTCCCCGTCGACCGAGCCGACCAGCACCACATCCACCTGCCGCCCCCGGTCGTGCGGGCGCAGGTTCTCCGCGTACGTCGTGAAGTCGAGGGTCTCGTCGGCGGTGATCGGGCGGCGCACGGTGATCCGGTTGCCGACGTGCACCACGCCGGTCAGCGGGATGGGGAACTCCGGAGTAGTCATCAGCCGCAGGGTCAGCGGGAAGCCCATGACGTGCGGGAACGTCGCGGGCAGCCGGTCGGTGAGCCGGAACCCGCAGACCCGGTCGTAGTCGGCCAGGTGTGCCCGGTCGACGGTCACCCCGCTCGCGGCCAGCTCGACCGTGGCCAACTCGCCCACCGGCAGGCCGGGCCCGCGCCGCCCGCCGCCGAGGCTCGGCAGCGCGCCGAGCAACGCCCGCCGGTAGAGCGCGCCGGTCGACGGCTGGATCCGCGCGCCCATCACGCCCCCAGCAGGCTCTGGCCGCAGACCCGGACCACGTTGCCGCTGACCGCGCCGCTGGCCGGCCACGCCAACCAGCCGATCGTCTCGGCCACGTCGACCGGCAACCCGCCCTGGGCCAGGCTGTTCATCCGCCGGCCCGCCTCGCGAACCACCAGTGGGATGCGCGCGGTCAGCCGCGTCTCGATGAAGCCGGGGGCGACCGCGTTGACGCTGATCCCCCGGTCGCGCAGGGCCGGGGCGAGCGAGTCGACGAGCCCGATCACGCCCGCCTTGCTGGTGGCGTAGTTGGTCTGCCCCCGGTTGCCGGCGATCCCGGCGATCGACGAGACCGACACGATCCGCCCGCCGGTCGGGATCAGCTCCCGCTCCACCAGCACGTCGTTGATCCGCTCCTGGCTGGAGAGGTTGACGTCGATCACCTGGTCCCACCGGTCGGCGTCCATCCGGCCGAGCGTCTTGTCCCGGGTGATGCCCGCGTTGTGCACCACCACGTCGACGCGGCCGTAACGGCTGGCCAGGTGGTCGGCGAGCCGGGTCGGCGCGTCCGGCGCGGTCAGGTCGAGTTGGAGCGCAGTGCCGCCGATGTCGTTCGCCACCGCGGCGAGGGCGTCGCCGGCGGCCGGAATGTCCAGTGCCACGACCCGCGCGCCGTCGCGGGCGAGCACCCGGGCCAGCGCCGCACCGATGCCCCGCGCGGCGCCGGTGACCAGCACCACCTGCCCGTCCAGGGGGCGGTCCCAGTCGGCCGGGGCGCTCGCCTCGCCGGCACCGACCCGGATGACCTGCCCCGAGACGTACGCGGATCGGCCGGACAGGAGGAATCGGAGGGTTGATTCAAGGCTCGTGAGGGCGACACTGTCGGCGCGGGTCACGTAGACGAGTTGCGCGGTGGTGCCGCGGCCGAACTCCTTGCCGATGCTGCGGACCAACCCTTCCAGGGCCCGCTGGGCGGTCGCCTCACGTGGCGTCGGGCACTCCTGCGGCGGGGTGCCCAGCACGATCACCCGACCGGCGGGGAGCACGGCCCGGGCCTGCGGATGGAAGAAGTCGTAGAGCTGGCGCAGATCGGTCGAGTCGGCGATCCCGGTGGCGTCGAAGAGCAGTGCGCCGTACCGCTGAGGGTTGTCTGTGGAGGCGGTGGCGGCCGGGTCGGCCAGCTCGACCCCGGCGGCGGCCAGGATCTTGGCGACCGGCTCGGCGAGGCGGCCGCCAGGGGCCGCGCCGAGCAGGGCCGGCCCGGGAAGCAACGGGTCGCCGGGGTGGTGTCGGCGCAGTCGCGGCGGGTCGGGCAGCCCGAGGCGCTTGACCAGCGCGCGGCCGGCGGCCGATTGGACGAAGCTCGCGTACCTGTCGGTCATGGGCGTAGCCTACTGGCGAGTAGGGTTCGAGCAACACATCTCAAGGAGGCGGATCGTGCAGAGCATCCGACGGGTCGCGGTCATCGGCGGCAACCGCATCCCCTTCGCCCGTTCCAACTCCCGCTACGCGGACGCGTCCAACGCGGACCTGCTCGGCGCCGCGCTGGACGGCCTGATCGCCCGCTACGGGCTGGCCGGGCAGCGGGTCGGCGAGATGGTGACCGGCGCGGTGCTCAAGCACTCCCGTGACTTCAACCTCACCCGTGAGGTGGTCCTCGGCTCCCGGCTCGACCCGCACACCCCGGCGTACGACATCCAGCAGGCCTGCGGCACGGGCCTGGAGGCAGCGATCCTGGTCGCCAACAAGATCGCCCTCGGTCAGCTCGACGTGGGCATCGCCGGCGGTGTCGACACCACCTCCGACGCCCCGCTCGCGGTCAACGAGGACATGCGGCGCACGCTGCTCAAACTCAACTCGGCCCGCACCCTCGGCGAGCGGCTCAAGGTCGCCGCGAAGTTGCGCCCGCTCCAGCCGTTCAAGCCGGAGATCCCGCGCAACGCCGAGCCGCGTACCGGCCTGTCCATGGGTGACCACGCCGCCCGCACCGCGCTGCACTGGCAGATCGACCGGCGATCCCAGGACGAGCTGGCGCTGCGCTCACACCAGCGCCTGGCCGCCGCGTACGACCGGGGCTTCTTCGACGACCTGATGACGCCGTACCTGGGGCTCACCCGCGACCAGAACCTGCGCCCCGACACGAGCCTGGAGAAGCTCGGCTCGCTCAAGCCGGCCTTCGGCACCCGCGGCCCGGACGCCGAGCAGGCCACCATGACCGCCGGCAACTCCTCGCCGCTCACCGACGGCGCGTCGACCGTGCTGCTGGCCAGCGAGGAGTGGGCGAGCGCGCACAACCTGCCGGTGCTGGCCTGGTTCAGCTGGTCGGAGACGGCGGCGGTGGACTTCGTGCACGGCGACGAGGGGCTGTTGATGGCTCCCGCGTACGCGGTGCCCCGGATGCTGGCCCGCGCGGGGCTGACCCTGCAGGACTTCGACTACTACGAGATCCACGAGGCGTTCGCGTCGCAGGTGCTGGCCACCCTCGCCGCCTGGGAGTCGCCGGAGTTCTGCAAGGACCGGCTGGGACTGGACGCCCCGCTCGGGTCGATCGACCGCGAGAAGCTCAACGTCAACGGCTCCTCGCTGGCGGCCGGGCACCCGTTCGCCGCCACCGGCGGGCGGATCGTGGCGACCCTGGCCAAGCTGCTGGCCGAGAAGGGCAGCGGGCGGGGGCTGATCTCGATCTGCGCGGCCGGTGGCCAGGGCGTCACGGCGATCCTGGAGCGCTGAGGCGTCCCTGTCGATCAACCTGTACGTCGTCCGGTCGCAGCCAGCCGAGGAAGCGGGTGTACAGGTCTCCGGCGGGGTGGTGGCGCAGGTCGGAGGTCGCGTCGGCCAGTTGCAGGCCGAGATACACGCCGAGGGCGGCGCGGTTCCCCGCGTAGTTGGTGAGCAGCCTGTCTCGCCGGTCTGGGCAGGGCCATGGCCGGCCGCAACCCGCACACTCCCAGCCGGGGCGGATCGGCACATGCGCGGCCGGTGCGGGGACCGGCCGGACCCGGACCGTGTCCAGCTTGGCGAGGACCCGACGCTGACGCGGCCCGGAGGGGTGATCCAGCTCGACACCCCGCAGGTGGATCCAGATGCCGTCGCTGTGCCGCTCCCGGCGACCCAGCTCGATCACCCGCAGGGTCATGGTGCCCAGTCCGTAGCAGTAGTGCTGCTCGGACAGCGCGACGACATCGCCCACCCGGAAAGGGATCGGCGGACGTGCCGTCACGGGGTGACCCAGGCGTCCGACCCGGGGGCGGGTGTGCCCAGCCGGAGGGTCCAGACGAAGGTCAGCAGCGGCGCGCGGCGGGGCATCGTCCGCCGTTGCGGCCCGAACCAGTTCCGCCAGCCGGCCCGGCGGCGCCGCGGCTCGCCAGCGGGAAGCACCGGTCGGCCCAGGTCGACGAGGCGGTTCGCCGCTGCGTTCGCCGGCCGGCACGGGCCGGCGATCAGGCAGACCACGCAAAGGTTGCTCTGCGGATCGGGTACGTGGCTGGTCAGGATTTCGCGCGCCGCCTCTGCCTCTGCCTCGTCGCGGTGCCACACCTGGCTGGTTGTTGACCGGTAGACGCCCATTCCTCGCTCCTGTCGGCGAGGGGCGGGCGCACGGCTCACCTCGGGCCGTGTGCCCGCCCCGTCACGGACCGGCGTCGCTCGTCGGGCCGACGCGACGCCGGTGTTGGCAGGGAGCGGTCACGGTCGGACGCGCCACCCCGGTCCACCTTTTGGAGTACCTTACTGCCATTCGAATAAGGCGACAAGGCTGAAGCGTTGCGCCACGCCGTATGACGGGGTCTACCCTTGCCCGCAGGCCACATGAACAGGAGTCAGACGTGAGCGGTCCCGAGTGGCTCAGCGTGTCGATGCCCTACGTCCTCCCCCGATCTCCGCAGGACAAGGACGCCTGGGCTGAGGACGCGGCTCAGCAGGGTGGTGTGGGCACCCAACGTTTGCTTGAGGTGAGCGAGGTGGCATCGACCACCGAGGTCGCCGAGGCGCTGCAGGTGGAGCCGGGTGCGCCGGTGGTCGTCCGCCGGCGGTTGATGCTGATGGACGAGCAACCGGTGGAACTCACTGACTCGTACTACCCCGTCTCCATCGCCCACGGCACGCCGCTCGCCGAGCCCCGCAAGATCCGCGGAGGAGCGGTCGGTCTGCTCGCCGAGTTGGGCTATCGTCCCGGGCAGGTGAGGGAGGACGTCTATACGCGGGCGCCGGATGCGGTCGAGCGGAGTGCGCTCAACCTGACCGGGCAGGAGTGGGTACTCGGCCTGACGCGCCTCGTCAGCACGCGAGAGGGTGTGCCGATCGAGGTCAGCGTGATGACGATGGTGCCGCAGGGCCGGCGTCTGCGGTACGAGTTGACGGTCGACTAACGGAGCGAGGGAGGGCGACATGGCCAGCGGCAGTGACGGCCGGCCTCGCCACGAGCAGATCGCGGCCGACCTCCGCGCCCGCATCATGTCCGGCGATCTGCCGACCGGGTCTCAGTTGCCCTCGATCCCGGCGTTGGTCACGCGCTATTCCGCCGCGACGGCCACCGTCCAGCGAGCCCTGGCGGCGCTCAAGGCGGAGGGATCTGTCTATAGCGAGGTCGGCAAGGGCGTTTACGTCCGGGACCGGCAACCGCTCGTGGTGGAGGCATCGCCCTACCTCATGCCTTCGCCCGGCGGGTACGCCTACCGTCTTTTGGGCGTCTCGGAGGTCGATCCGCCGCTTGAGGTGGCGCAGGCCCTCCAGCTTGCCGAGGGCGAGAAGGCTGTCCTGCGCCAGCGTGTGCTGCGCCACGACGGTGAGCCGGTCGAACTGTGCTGGTCGTATTACCCGAGTTCGATAGCTCATGGGACGGAACTGGCGGAGCGCAAGAAGATCATTGGTGGGGCGGCCCGGGTGTTGTCGGATCTCGGTCGTCCCCAGCGGAGCCTGCTCGACCGGGTGTCGGCCCGGATGCCCACCGCCGAGGAGGTCGAAGCGTTGGCACTGCCTCCCTACGTACCGGTACTGCGTCAGCTACGGGTGATCCACTCGGAGGGAGATCGCCCGGTCGAGGTGTCTGTCCTCGTCAAGGGAAGCCACCTGCACGAGCTGCGTTACCAGCTGCCCGTCCTGCCGGACGAGGGCTGACGAGACGGCGGTGAGCCGGTTGACCTCAATAGGGTCACTGGGCTGTGAAGAGAACAAGAAACGGCCCTAGCGAGACGGCCGACCACGAGCGAGTCTGCGTCACCTGACGCGGGAAAATCATCCAGCGGTTACCCCACGACATGAAGAGCGCCACACCTCTCGGTGTGGCGCTCTTCGTTGTCTTAACCCCAGCGGTATGGCCTGCCGACACGCGGCTACTAGGGACCGTCCTGGGGTCTTCGCGTCTGGAGTACGGTGATCGACCCATCGCGCTCCGTCGGATCGCAACGGTGCCGCTTCCTCCCCGGCTTCTGGTTCCTGCGCCAGTCCTCGGGAGGACGCTGGGAGATCGGCCTGTACGAGCGCGGGACACGCGACGTGCGGCAGGTTTTCGACACCGAGGAGGAGGCGTGCGCGGGGCCGTGGCGCGTTCGCCGGCCGTCCCGCTCCTCCCTGATCCAATGCAGGAACCGTGCGTGGAGGGTCCCCCGCAACCGTGACCGGGTCAGGCGGTGGCGCCGCCGTCGATGGCGATCGATGCGCCGGTGATGTGCCGGCCGCCCTCGCCCACCAGGTGGCTGACCGTCGCCGCCACGTCGGCCGGCGTCCCGTACCGGCCGAGGGCGATGTGCGACCGCTGCGCGTCGGCGCCGGCGCTGCCCGACGGGTTCATGTCGGTGTCGGTGGAACCGGGAAGGATCACGTTGACGGTGATCCCGCGCGGGCCGAGTTCACGGGCGAGGGCCCGGGTCAGGCCGTTGACCGCGCTCTTGGTCATGGCGTAGACGCTGACTCCCGGGTCTGGGACGCGGCTGGCGAAGCTGCTGCCGATGTTGACGATCCGCCCGCCGTCGCCCATGTGGCGTGCCGCCGCCTGGGTCGCCAGGAACGCCCCGCGTACGTGCACGGCGATGGCCAGGTCGAGGTAGTCGAGGCTGACCTTGTCGATCGGCCCGGCCGAGAACACGCCGGCGTTGTTGACCAGGATGTCCAGCCGCCCCAGTTCGGCGACGGTCCGCTCGACCGCCCCGGCCACCGCCGTACCGTCGGCGCTGTCGGCCCGGATCGCCAGGCCGGTGCGGCCGTACGACTCGATGTCGGCGACCACGGCCTTCGCGCTGTCTTCCGCCTCGCGGTAGGTGAACGCGACGTGGGCTCCATCTTCGGCCAGCCGGCGCGCGACGGCCGCGCCGATACCGCGGCTCCCGCCGGTGACGAGGGCGACCCTGCCGGTAAGTCTGGACACGCTTCCCCAATCCTGTCTGTCGACTCAGGAGAATGATCACCTTATCCGGCGCCCGGTCCGTGCAGCCTGGGCCGGATCCAGGTCAGCCGAGCCCGTGCCGCGTTGACGACGACCGTCTGCACGACATCCCGCGGGTGTGACCTGACCCGACCCGTTCCGCCGATCGGCCGGCGGGCCGGGCTGGCTGGGGCTGCGACCGGCGCGTACGGGAGAATGGGGCGCGTGACGACGATCCCGAACGTGCTCGCCAACCGGTACGCCTCACCCGAACTGGTCGCCCTCTGGTCACCGGAGGAGAAGGTCCGGATGGAGCGGCGGCTCTGGCTCGCCGTGCTCCGCACGCAGCGCGATCTCGGCGTGCCCGTGCCGGACGGCGTGGTCGAGGCGTACGAGCGGGTGCTCGACCAGGTCGACCTCGCCTCGATCGCGGAGCGGGAACGGGTCACCCGGCACGACGTGAAGGCCCGGATCGAGGAGTTCAGCGCGCTCGCCGGGCACGAGCACGTGCACAAGGGGATGACCTCGCGGGACCTCACCGAGAACGTCGAGCAGCTCCAGGTGCGTGCCTCGCTGGAGCTGATCCGGGACCGGGTGGTGGCCACCCTCGCCCGACTGGCCTGGCTGGCCCACGAGCACTCCGAGCTGGTCATGACCGGCCGTTCGCACAACGTGGCGGCGCAGGCCACCACGCTGGGCAAGCGCTTCGCGTCGGCGGCGGAGGAACTGCTGATCGCGTACGAGCGGCTGGAGGAGCTGATCGCCCGCTACCCGCTGCGCGGGATCAAGGGGCCGGTCGGCACGGCCGCTGACCAGCTGGACCTCTTCGACGGCGACGCCGACAAGGTGGCCGAGCTGGAGCGCCGGGTCGCCGAGCACCTGGGCTTCTCCCGGGTGCTGGACAGCGTCGGGCAGGTCTACCCGCGCTCGCTGGACTTCGACGTGCTGGCCGCGCTGGCCCAGACCGCCGCCGCGCCGTCGTCGCTGGCCACCACGATCCGGCTGATGGTCGGCCAGGAGTTGGCCACCGAGGGCTTCAAGCCGGGTCAGGTCGGCTCCAGCGCGATGCCACACAAGATGAACACTCGCTCGTCTGAGCGGGTGAACGGCTTCGCGGTGATCATCCGGGGCTACCTGTCGATGGTCGGCGAGCTGGCCGGTGACCAGTGGAACGAGGGGGACGTGTCCTGCTCGGTGGTTCGTCGGGTGGCTCTGCCGGACGCGTTCTTCGCCGCCGACGGGCTGTTCCAGACGTTCCTCACCGTGCTCGACGAGTTCGGCGCGTACCCGGCGGTGATCAACCGGGAGCTGGAGCGGTTCCTGCCGTTCCTGGCCACCACGAAGATCCTGGTGGCGGCCGTCCGGCGTGGCGTCGGCCGGGAGGTCGCGCACGAGGTGATCAAGGAGCACGCGGTCGCGGTGGCCCTCGCGATGCGCGAGAAGGGCTCGCCGGAGAACGACCTGTTCGACCGGTTGGCGGAGGACGGCCGGCTCGGCCTGTCCCGCGCCGACATCGACACCCTGGTCGCCGACCGCACGGCCTTCGTCGGCGCCACCCAAGCCCAGATAGCAGCGGTAACCCGCCGCATCACCAAGGTGGTGGAAACCCACCCAGAAGCAGCCACCTACACCCCACCCCCCATCCTCTAACCCACCCCCACCCCCACCTCGCGCTCCCCACCCCCCTGGCCCGTGTTGATCAAGAGGTTTCGGTCACCAGGGAGATCGAAGATGACGCAAACTTCTTGATCAACAGGGTGGGGTGGGGTGGGTGGGGTTACTCGCCTGTGGGGGTTTCGGCGGCCGTTCGGAGGTTGGGGGCGCTGGCCGGTTCGGCGATGCCGCCGGGCGACTCCGTGAAGCCCGCGTCGTGCGCGGTCTCCGCGGCGACCGCCGGCTGGTCGGCCGGCATGACCTCGGGCATCTTGGGTACGGCGACCACTGCCGTTCCGTACGCGCAGATCTCCATCCACATCTCACCGCAGTCCCGGCTGTCGAACCGCATGCCGATCACCGCGTTCGCGCCCAGCCGCAGGGCCTCCTCGCCGAGTCGGGCCACCGAGTCGGTGCGCCACCGGGTCAGGTTGTCCGGGGCCATCGGGTCGTACGCGCCACCGCGCAGGTTCTTGACACCCTCGCGGTACGGGTTGCGCGTCCTGGCCATCGATGACACCACCTCACCGAGAATCTGTCGGATCTCGTAGCCGGGCAGTTGCTCTGTCGTCACGACCAGCACGTTTCCGATGCTGTCAGGATCGGCGTGACCCGATCGGGTGCATTGTTCACCTGATCGGATGCTGCAAAACGACGCGGCGCGGACGGCCGGCACGCCGCCGACCATCCGCACCGAGGCGGGCGTTAACCGTCAGACACCGGCCGTCGAGGTGATCCAGGCCCGGTTGTACGCAACACTGCCGTAGTTCTGGATGCTGGAGCCGTCGGCCGTGGAGGCGACGCCGACCTGCTGGCCGTTGTAGAACTGGGGGCCGCCCGAGTCGCCCCGCCAGGCGTTGCCGTTGATCCTGGTGCTGCGGATCGCCTGACCGCCGTACGCGTCGGTGACGCTGTTACTGGTCACCCGGACGGTGGCGGTCTTGAGCTGGGTCGACGCGGCGCAGCCGCTGTAGCAGGTCATGCCCCAGCCGTAGATCGAGTTGGTCGAGTTGATCGGCGGGTTGCTGCTGGCCAGGGTCACCGTCGAGGTGCTGACGGCGCTGGAGAGCCGCATGAGGGCGAGGTCGCTACGGGTGTAGGTGGCGCTGACCGTACGGGTGACCCCGCCGGAGGTGCGGTTCACGCTGCCGATCCGGACGGACATGGTGCCGCTGATGCAGTGTCGGGCGGTGAGCACCCACTGCGAGGCGATGACGCTGCCGGAGCAGGTGAACGACCCGTTGCTGAGCACCGCGGCGGCCCAGGGTGCGGACGAGACGGTGGTGCCACCGATGATGGGTTGCGGGCCGGCGGGGGCGGCGACGGCTCCGGATGAGGCGCCGAGGACGCCGATCAGCGCGGTGCCGAGCAGGGCGAGCAGGGGGCGGATGCGCATCGGGTGGACTCCTTGGACGGGGCGGGCCCGGGGTCGCCGGGCGCGGGAGGCGGCAGCGGGGGTTTCCGCCAACACCGGAATCGACTTACATCGATGAACAGTAGGGCCCGAGGCGGTGGTTTTCAAGGAATTGATCGAGGCTAACCTATGTAACGATTCGGCCACCCGCTGCGCCGTATATGCCCTGCTGAGGCCACCTGTCCCGCGTGCAGGGCCGCACTGGGTGCCAGTAATGTTGATCACTGCCTGAACTGCGCCCGGCCGGTGCGTCCGTGGCGGTATCTGCCAGGTACGCTGGCTGCGCTCGCCCGTTGTGGGTCGGCACCCAACTGCGTACACAGTCAGGAGTGCCCAGTGCCTCGCGTCGTCGTCGACGTCATGCTCAAGCCCGAGATCCTCGATCCGCAGGGCCAGGCCGTCGCAAACGCGCTGCCCCGGCTCGGCGTCGGTGACGTCGCCTCGGTTCGGATCGGCAGGCGTATCGAGATCGAGTTCACCGGTGAACCGGACCTGGACCGCGCTCGGGAGATTGCCGACAAGCTGCTCGCCAACCCGGTCATCGAGGACTTCACCGTCCGCCTGGTCGAGGCCGACGAGACCGCGGACGCCCGCTCGTGACCGCCCGGGTCGGTGTGGTCACCTTCCCTGGCTCGCTCGACGACGGGGACGCGGCCCGGGCCGTCCGGATCGCCGGCGCTGAGCCGGTCCGGCTCTGGCACGGCGACCCGGGGCTGCACGGGGTGGATGCGGTCGTGCTGCCCGGCGGCTTCTCGTACGGTGACTACCTGCGTTGCGGCGCCATCGCCCGGTTCGCCCCGGTGATGGAGACGATCGTGGACGCCGCCCAGGGTGGTCTGCCGGTGCTCGGCATCTGCAACGGCTTCCAGATCCTGTGCGAGGCGCATCTGCTGCCCGGCGCGCTCACCCGCAACCAGCACCTGCACTTCCGCAACCGGGACCAGATCCTGCGCATCGAGTCGGCCGGCACCGCGTGGACCAACACGTTCCAGCCCGGCCAGGAGGTGCTCATCCCGGTGAAGAACGGCGAGGGCTGCTACGTCGCGGACACCGCGACGCTCGACCAGCTCGAAGCCGAGGGTCGGGTGGTCGCCCGCTACATCGGCGGCAACCCCAACGGGTCGCAGCGCGACATCGCCGCGATCACCAACGCCGCCGGCAACGTGGTCGGCATCATGCCGCACCCCGAGCACGCGGTGGAGGCGCTCACCGGCCCATCGTTGGACGGCCTCGGCTTCTTCACGTCGGTCCTCAAGCACCTGGTGGGGGCGCCAGCGTGAACGACGCCAGCGTGAGCGGCGGCACGACGATCATCGGTCAGCTCAACCGCCGGTCAGGCGGGCACGAGCGCAGCGAGGAGAGGTCATGACCACCCATCCGGACCCGGTACGGGACACACCGGAGGCGTATTCTGCCCCGGCGCAGCCGACCGAGCCGCGCCCGGCGGAACCCGCCTACCAGGCGACCGCTCCCGCCCAGCCGGCCACGGCCGACTGGACCGACGGCGTGGACACCGTGCCGCGTGCCGGTGGCACGCCGGGCGAGCTCCAGCCGTACACCGAGCTGGGTTTGCGCGACGACGAGTACGACCGGATCCGGCAGATCCTCGGCCGCCGGCCCACCCAGTCCGAGCTCGCGATGTACTCGATCATGTGGAGCGAGCACTGCTCCTACAAGTCGAGCAAGGTGCACCTGCGCCAGTTCGGTGAGAAGGCCCCGCACAGCGACCGGCTGCTCGCCGGCATCGGCGAGAACGCCGGTGTCGTGCAGATCTCCGACGAGCTGGCGGTGACCTTCAAGGTCGAGTCGCACAATCACCCGAGCTTCGTCGAGCCGTACCAGGGTGCGGCGACCGGCGTCGGCGGCATCGTCCGGGACATCCTCGCCATGGGCGCCCGCCCGGTCGCGGTCATGGACCCGCTGCGCTTCGGTGCCGCGGACCACCCCGACACCGCCCGGGTGCTCACCGGCGTGGTTGCCGGCGTCGGCGGTTACGGCAACTGCCTCGGTCTGCCCAACATCGGTGGTGAGTTGGTCTTCGACCCCTCCTACCAGGGCAACCCTCTGCTCAACGCGCTCTGCCTGGGCGTGCTGCCGGTGAACCGGCTGCAGAACAAGGCCGCCGCTGGCCCGGGCAACGTTGTCGTGCTCATGGGCGCCAAGACCGGCCGGGACGGCATCGGCGGCGTCTCGGTGCTCGCCAGTGCCACGTTCGACGAGGGCAGCGAGGCGCGTCGCCCCGCCGTGCAGGTCGGCGACCCGTTCATCGAGAAGCTGCTGATCGAGGCGTGCCTGGAGTTGTACGACGGCCAGCTGGTGGTCGGCATTCAGGATCTCGGCGGCGCCGGTCTGACCTGCGCGCTCACCGAGACCGCCGCCGCGGCCGGCACCGGCATGCGGGTCTGGCTGGAGCGCGTGCCGCTGCGCGAGCCTTCGATGGACCCGCACGAGATCCTGGCCAGCGAGTCCCAGGAGCGGATGCTGCTGGTCGTCGAGCCGGACAAGCTCGACGCGGTGCTCAAGACCGCCGAGAAGTGGGGCGTGCTCGCCACCGCGATCGGCGAGGTCACCGCCCCCGAGCCGGACGGCAGCCCGGGTCGACTGCTGATCACCTGGCAGGACCACCTGGTCGTCGACGTGCCGCCGGGTTCGCTGGTCGACGACGGCCCGGTCTACGCCCGGCCGATGCGTGAGCCGGCCGACCTGATCCTGCTCCAGGCCGACCGGGCCGAGACGCTGCCCCGCCCGGCCGACCCGGAGGCGCTGCGGGAGACCGTGCTGCGCATGATCGCGTCGCCCAACCTGGCCGACAAGACCTGGGTCACCGAGCAGTACGACCGCTACGTGCTGGGCAACACCGTGCTCGCCCAGCCGGAGGACGGCGGTGTGATCCGGATCGACGAGCGGACCGGGCTCGGCGTGGCGCTGTCGGTGGACGGCAACGGCCGGTACGCCCGGCTCGACCCGTACAACGGCACCAAGCTGGCCCTGGCCGAGGCGTACCGGAACGTCGCGGTGACCGGCGCGAAGCCGATTGCCGTGACCAACTGCCTCAACTTCGGCTCCCCGGAGGACCCGGGCGTGATGTGGCAGTTCGCCGAGGCCGTGCGTGGCCTGGCGGACGGCTGCCTGGAGCTGGGCATCCCGGTGACCGGCGGCAACGTCAGCTTCTACAACCAGACCGGTGCGGCGGCCATCCACCCGACCCCGGTGGTCGGCGTGCTGGGTGTGCTGGACAACGTCGCCGACCGGGTGCCGATGGGCTTCGTTCCGCGCGCCGGTGGCGACCACGACCAGCTCTACCTGCTCGGCGAGACGAACGTGGAGCTCTCCGGCTCGGAGTGGGCCTGGGTGACGCACGAGCACCTCGGCGGCATCCCGCCGCAGGTCGACCTTGCTCGGGAGAAGGCGCTCGCCGACCTGCTGGCCGAGGCGGCCCGGGTCGGTCACCTGACCTCCGCGCACGACCTCTCCGACGGTGGCCTCGCCCAGAGTCTGGTCGAGTCCTGCCTGCGTCGCGGCGTCGGTGCCCGGATCGCGGTGCCGGAGCACTTCGCCGGCGGCTCGATGCCGTTCGTCTACCTGTTCAGTGAGTCCGCCGCGCGGGCGCTGGTGTCGGTGCCGCGTGGCCACGACAAGGCGTTCGCGGCGCTCTGCGCCGAGCGTGGGGTGCCGTTCGAGCTGATCGGCGTCACCGACCCGTCCGGCGGCGCACTCGAGGTGCACGGCCAGTTCCGGATCGGCCTGGACGAGCTGCACACCGCGCACACCGAGACGTTGCCGCGTCTCTTCGGGGGCGCTGCCGCCGTCGAGGTGCCCGCGCCGGCCGCCGGCGTGGCGGGTGCGGTCGAGGCAGTGCCGCTGCCGGTCGCACAGGCCGAGCCGCTCGACCCGGCCGAGGTGGTCTCGGAGCCCATCGCTTCTTCAGGCCCTTCCCCGGAGACCGGCGCTGTCGAGCCGATCGGGTCGGAGCAGCCGAGCGTCACCGATCAGGACGGGTCGTCCGAGTCTGACACCGGTGTCACCGAGCCGTCGCCTGACGAGCGCTGAGGCGTTGACGGCCGCCGTCTACGGCCAACCCGGTTCCGGTGCCCGATTCGACTGGGGCCTGACCGGGGCGGCCGAGCTCGGTAGGGTCTGCGCTGCGCTGGTGGTGGTGGACGTGCTGTCGTTCACCACCGCCGTGGAGGTGGCCGTCGCCCGTGGCATGCGGGTGCACCCGTTCCCCTGGGGTGAGCAGGCCGCCGAGTACGCCGTACGTGTCGGCGCGGTCGCGGCGGTGGGCCGGCGGCGGACGACCGCGGAGCATCCGTGGTCGCTCTCGCCCGCCGCACTGAGCACGGCACCTGTGGTGGCGGACCTGGTTCTGCCCTCGCCGAACGGCTCCGCCATCAGCGCCGCCGCCAGCGCCACGGGCCTGCCGGTGGTCGCGGCGTGCCTGCGGAACGCAGACGCCGTCGGGCGTTGGCTGCGCCGCCAGGGGTACGGCACCACGGACGCTCCGATCGGTGTGATCGCCTCGGGGGAGCGGTGGCCGGACGGGTCGCTGCGACCGTCGGTGGAGGACCAGCTCGGCGCCGCCTCGGTGCTGGACTCCCTGTCCGGTGTGCCGGGCGGGCTCTCGGTGGAGGCGGCCATGGCGCTCGCCGCGCTGGCGAGCACTCCGGATGTGCCCGCCGCGGTGCGCGGGAGCATCTCCGGTCGGGAGCTGACCGAGGGCGGCTTCGCCGGGGACGTGGACATCGCCGTCCGGATCAGCGTGTCGGACGTCGTGCCGGTGCTCCACCAGGGCGTCTTCTCCGCGGCCTGACCGCGTCCACTGACTCAGCTCCGCTTCCGTGAGGCCACGGCATCCACGCGTGGACCTTGTAACAGCGAAACGGCCACCCGCAGATCCGGGTGGCCGTTTCGCTGTCGCTGAAGGCGCTGTGGTCGGTCAGTCGTCCAGCCAGTCGAGGCGTCGGCCGCCCCGCTCGGTCGGCGGCGGGGTGTCCGGCCGGGTCCGGCCGGCGGCGGGCTGACCGTAGCCGCTCTGGTCGTAGCCCCGGTCGTCGTAGCCTGCGCGCTGCTGCGGGGGCTCCTGGCCGTAGTTGGCCTGGTCGTACCCACCGGCGGCGGGTTGGCCGTAGCCACCCTGGTCGTAGCCCCGGTCGTCGTAGCCTGCGCGCTGCTGCGGGGGCTCCTGGCCATAGGTGCCCTGGTCGTATCCACCGGCGGCGGGCTGACCGTAGCCACCCTGGTCGTAGCCGCCGGCCTCCTGACCGCCGTACCCTGCGGTCGGCTCGGCAGCCCGACCGCCGTACGGGGCCGCGTCGGACTGGCCGTACCCGTGCCCCTGCTCCGGCTGGTAGACGCCGGTGGCGTACGGGTCGGCCGGAGCCGGGTACTGGGTGCTGTCGCCGGTGTAACGGCCGGTCGGTTCGTCGTACCGCTCGCCGTAGGCCGCTCCGCCAGCGGGAGCCGGCGGGTAGGCGGCGGTCCCGGCCGGGGCGGTGTAGTCACGGCTGCCGTAGCCACCGCCGGAGGCCGGAGCGTTGCCGTAGCTGCCACCGGAGGCCGGTGCGCCGCCGTAGCCGGCGCCGGAACCGGGCGCGGCGCCGTAGCCGTCACCGGCCGCGCCAGCGCCGTAGCCGCTTGCAGGAGCGCCGTAGCCGCCGCCAGAGGCGGGGGCGTTGCCATAGCCGCCGGCGCCGTACCCGCCGGGTGCCGGCTCCTCGCCGTATCCGGCGCCGCCCCAGTTCTGCTGGCCGGCACCGCCGTACGGCTGTGCAGGCGCGGCGTACGGGTCCGGTGGGACGTCATCGACCACCGGGCGGTGCATCATCGTCGGCGCCTCGCTCAGCGCGGCACCGCCGACCATGGTCGGGTCCGCCCCGCCGCCGGGACGGCCGCCGACCACGCGGGTCTGGTCGTCGGGGCCACGGAACCCGCCCCGCGCCGGTGGGACGACACCGCCGCCACCACCGGTCGCCGGGTCGTCATCGTCGTCGCCGCTCTCCTTGCGCTTCATCCAGAGCAGCACGATCGTGCCGACACCGGCGGCCACCAGAAGACCACCGAGCAAAATGATCATGTACGAGCCGAAGCCGCCGCCGTCCTCGTTGTTCGCGGCGTTCGCCGGGGCACCGGCGGTAGCCTCCGCGGTGGGCTCCTCCTCGGTGCCCTCCTCGGTCGCCTCGTCGGTGGGGACGGCCTCGGCGGTGGCGGACGGCGTCGCGCTCGGCGTCACCTCGACCTTGATCGCGAGGGTGATCCGTTGGCCGGTGACGGACTGCCCGGCGTTGGCGTTGATGGTCTTCCGGCCAACGACGTTGTCGGAGCTGGCGCCCAGTTCGAGGCGGCCGGGGGCGATCGGGTTGTCGGTGGTGCCGGTGAAGCGGAAGTTGCCGCTGTTGTCGCTGATGGCGTCGTGGCGTTTACCACCGCTGTCCAGCAGCATCACCACGGCGTTCGGCACCGCGTCGCCGTTGGCCTGTACGACGACCTTGCCGGCGACTGACTTCACGGTCTGGTTCTGCGGCGGTGGCGGAGCGGCCTTGCCCTTGACCGTCAGCGCGAAGGTTTTGGTGTCCGGGCCTGAGTCGGCCTCAACGGCCACGGTGACGGTCGCGGTCGCGTCGCCTGCATTGTCATCGGCCGCGATCCTGACCAGCTGAGACTTTGTCTGGTTCAAGGGAGAGCCGGAGAAGTTCACATCGCCGCAACCGCTGGCGCATCTGACACCCTGCGGTAGGCCAGCGAGGCTGATCGTCGCCTTGCTGTCGCCATTACCCGCGGTGACACGCACGGTGACCGTGGCGTCGCTGCCGGCGTTTACGGAGACCGAGTTCGGGGATACCTCGACGCTTGCGGCCATTGCTGGTGTGGCGGGGACGGCGAGTAGAGCGCCGGCGACCAGCGCTACGACCACACCGGCCCGCTGCTTCCAGGCACGTCGGTGTGTTGACACGTCCACCGCCTTCCGGGCTGACTTCCCTCTGACCGGCGGGGCGCCGGGCCGGGGATCATCACGGTTCGAATACGCCGTCGGCAACTATGCCTTGTCCGACTGGCTTGGCGCGACCCAGGGCCAACGTCGGATGCTCGGCCTGCGGGTCGTATCGTCCCGTCGTGTCCTCTCCGCACAGTAAGTCCGCTGCCGTAGCGGCGGCGTTGTCGGCGCTCGACGAGGGGCGTACGCCCGAAAGGCCGGTGTTCCGAGAGGCGGTCCGGTCGTTGTTGGCCGACCTCGCGGAGCGCGCCCCCGGCCGATCGGTGGAGGTGCGCGTCCCACCATACGGGGCGATCCAGTGCGTACCCGGGCCTCGACACACCAGGGGAAACCCGCCAAACGTGGTCGAGATGGGTCCCGACACCTGGTTGGAACTGGCAACCGGGAGGGTCGGGTGGGCGGAGGCGGTTGCCCAGGGTCGCGTCCAGATGAGCGGTGTTCGGGCGGACCTCTCGGCGTATCTGCCCCTCTAGTTGTCCCGATGTCCCACTCACCGTGACTCTGAGCGCAGAAATCGTGACTATCTGTGTCGACGGCGATTCGCGTACACTGTCAGGCGATGACAGTGGTCCCGGCAGAGGAGTGTGGATCCGCCCGTGATCCCGCCCGGCCGGTCCAGACCAGCATGAGGGAGCGGTAGGTGCCCCGAGGCGACGGCCGGCTGAGCCACGACCTTGACCCCCAACGACCTGGCCCACAGGATGCCTGTGGCGTCTTCGGCGTCTGGGCCCCCGGCGAAGAGGTTGCCAATCTGACCTACTTCGGCCTCTACGCCCTGCAGCACCGCGGCCAGGAGGCGGCGGGCATCGCGGTGAGCGACGGCTCCGGTGTGGTGGTCTACAAGGACCTTGGCCTGGTGGCCCAGGTCTTCGACGAGCCCACCCTGGCGAGCCTGCGTGGCCACCTGGCGATCGGGCACGCCCGTTACTCGACAACCGGCGCGTCCAACTGGGAAAACGCCCAGCCGACGATCCGGTCGACCACCGCCGGCACGACCATCGCGCTGGCCCACAACGGCAACCTGGTCAACACGGCCGAGCTGGAGAAGGAGGTCGCCGAGCGCGGCCTCGTCGCGGACGGCACGACCAACGACACCTCGCTGGTGACGATGCTGCTCGCCAGCCGACCGGATCTGTCGGTCGAGGCGGCCGCACTGGAGGTGCTGCCGCAGCTGCGCGGTGCGTTCAGCTTCGTCTTCATGGACGAGTCGACCCTCTATGCGGCGCGCGACCCGCACGGCGTCCGCCCGCTGGTGCTCGGCCGCCTGGAGCGCGGCTGGGTGGTGGCAAGTGAGACCGCCGCACTGGACATCGTCGGTGCCAGCGTGGTGCGTGAGGTCGAGCCGGGCGAGCTGATCGCGATCGACGAGAACGGGTTGCGCTCCACCCGGTTCGCCGCGCCGGAGCCGAAGGGCTGCCTCTTCGAGTACGTCTACATCGCCCGCCCGGATGCCACGATCGCCGGGCGCAACGTCCACGCGGCGCGGGTGCAGATCGGTCGGCAGTTGGCCAAGGAGCACCCGGTCGAGGCCGACCTGGTGATCCCGGTGCCCGAGTCGGGCACCCCGGCCGCGATCGGTTACGCGGAGGCGTCCGGCATCACCTACGGCGCCGGCCTCATGAAGAACACGTACGTGGGGCGCACCTTCATCCAGCCCTCGCAGACCCTGCGTCAGCTCGGCATCCGGCTCAAGCTCAACCCGCTGCGGGAGAACGTCCGGGGTAAGCGGCTGGTGGTCGTGGACGACTCGATCGTGCGCGGCAACACCCAGCGCGCCATCGTGCGGATGCTGCGGGAGGCGGGGGCGCTGGAGGTGCACGTCCGGATCTCCTCCCCGCCGGTCAGCTGGCCGTGCTTCTACGGCATCGACTTCGCCACCCGGGCGGAGCTGCTGGCCAACGGGTTGGACAACGACGGCATCCGGCGCTCCATCGGCGCCGACACGCTGGGTTACGTTTCGCTTCCTGGCCTGATCGCCGCGACCGAGCAGCCGAAGACCCGGCTGTGTCGGGCGTGTTTCGATGGGGAGTACCCGATCGAGCTGCCGGACGGCAACCTGATCGGCAAGCACGTGCTGGAAGGGGTGGGCCGACGGGTCGCCAACTCGGCGCCGGAAGCCCCGCACACCAACGGCTCGTTCGTCGCCACTCCGGGTGGCGTGACCGCAAACCGCCCGTAGCACCAACCGGCGCGGCCCGGCCACCGCCGGCGCGGCACCGAGAACCAAAGGGGAGAACCGTGACGCACGTGTCCGAGCGCAGCGGCGCAGGAAGCAGCCCGACCGGCGCCGGTGGCGACCGCCAGCCCTGGACGGCCGGCGCTGGCCGTCAGGCGCGCAAACGCTCGGTCTCGTACGCCGACGCCGGGGTCTCGATCGACGCGGGCGACCGCGCGGTGGAGCTGCTGAAGTCGAAGGTGCGCCAGACCCGCCGCCCTGAGGTGCTGGGTGACCTCGGTGGCTTCGCCGGTCTGTTCCGGCTGGACACGAAGAAGTACAAGAGCCCGATCCTGGCGTCCTCCACCGACGGTGTGGGCACCAAGCTGGTGATCGCTCAGCAGATGGACATCCACGACACGGTCGGCATCGACCTGGTCGCGATGGTCGTGGACGACCTGGTGGCCTGCGGTGCCGAGCCGCTGTTCCTGCTCGACTACATCGCCACCGGCGAGGTCGTGCCGGACAAGGTCGCCGAGATCGGCGCGGGCATCGCCGACGGCTGCCGCTACGCCGGCTGCGCCCTGCTGGGCGGGGAGACCGCCGAGCACCCCGGCGTGCTCCGCCCGGACGAGTACGACATCTCCGCGACCGGTGTCGGCGTGGTCGAGGAGGCCGACATCCTCAGCCCCGACCGGGTCGAGGTGGGCGACGTGGTGATCGCCATGCGCTCCTCCGGTCTGCACTCCAACGGCTACTCGCTGGTCCGGCACGTGCTGTTGGGCGCGGCCCGGATGCGACTGGACATCGTGATCGACGACTTCGGTCGGCAGCGGACCCTGGGTGAGGAACTGCTCACTCCGACCAAGATCTACGCCAAGGACTGCCTCAAGCTGATCGCCGAGGCCGAGGTGCGGGCGCTGGCCCACGTCACCGGCGGCGGTATCCCCGGCAACCTGGTCCGGGTGCTGCCCGAGAACGTCGACGCGGTGGTCAACCGCTCCACCTGGAAGCCGCAGCCGGTCTTCGACCTGATCCAGACGAAGGGTCGGATCGACGACCAGGACATGGAGTCGACCTTCAACATGGGCGTCGGCATGTTCGCGATCGTGTCGGCCGAGGACGCTGACCGGGCGCTGGCCACGCTGACCGGCCGTGGGGTCGAGGCCTGGCAGGCCGGCGAGATCATCGAAGGCACCGGCAACGTGCAGATGGTTGGTCAGCACACCCGGGGATGATCACGCTCTGGTGATCGTACGGGCACCTGATCAGGGCTTCACCCGAGTGGCCAATGCCGCTTAGCCTGAAGGGCACCCCTCAGGCTAAATGGAGGAGGGCGATGGCTGCTCGGGGACAGTCGTTCAGCGGGATGCGCGGTCTTGCCGCCGTCCCGTCGTACGTCGTCATGCAGCCCACCACCCTCTGCAACCTCGACTGCGCGTACTGCTATCTGCCGTTCCGTGCGGCCGACCAGCGGATGCCGGTGGCAGTGGCCGAGGCGGTGGCGGCCGCGGTCAACCCCTGGGCGGCGGCTGGCCGGTTCTCCGTGGTGTGGCATGGCGGCGAGCCGTTGGCGGCCGGTCGGGAGCACCTGGCCGACCTGATCGCGCCGTTCGGGCCTGAGGTCGAGCACCACGTGCAGACCAACGCCACCCTGATCGACGACGACTGGTGCGACTTCTTCGCCCGGCACGAGATGCGCGTGAGCGTGAGCGTGGACGGGCCCCGGGCGCGCAACGGCGACCGGGTCAACCGGGGCGGCCAGCCGGCGTACGACCGGATCCTGCGCGGCGTCACCGTGCTGCGCCGTCGTGGCCTGCCCTTCTCCGCGCTGGCCGTGGTGTCCCGGCCGGAGTCGGGGCTCGCCACCGAGCTGTACGACTACTTCCTTGAGCTTGGCTGCGACGTGTTGGGCATCAACATCGAGGAGACCGAGGGGGTCAACACCCGCGACAACCGCCACGACTCGTCGGCGGTGACCGCGTTCTGGGCGGAGTTGGTCGCGGCCTGGCGCCGTGAGCCCCGGATTCACCTACGCGAGATCGAGTGGTCGCTGCGCTACGCCGCGGCGGTGCTCGACAACTCGGCGGACGGGGTGCTGCCCCGCCAACTGGACCCGATCCCGACGATCGGGCACGACGGCTCGGTGACCGTGCTCTCCCCGGAGCTGGCCGGCTTCACCGACCCTCGCTACGGCGACTTCAGCAGCGGCAACGTGCTGAAGACCCCACTGGCGGAGATCCTGACCGGTGCGGCGGCGACGCCGTGGGTGGGTGAGTTTCTGGCTGGGGTGGAGGCGTGCCGGGCGTCCTGCCCGTACTTCGGCTTCTGCGGCGGTGGCCATGCGGCCAACCGCTACTTCGAGCTGGGGCGTTTTGACGGTACGGAGACCGAGCACTGCCGCAACAGCAAGATCCGCCTATTGGAGGGAGTGTTGGAGCATGCCCGAGACCACCAGTCACCGGCGGCCTGAGCGCGAAGTGGATGACGGAGTCACCGAGCGGGTGCGGGAGGCGGCTCCTGCGCTCGTCGCGCTGCTGCAGGAGGCCGAGGATGCGCGGCGGCTGCGCTCGGAGGTGTCGGGCGGGGACGGCGCCAGCGCGGTCTGCGCCTGGAACCACTTCGAGAACATCCCGACGTTCTACAACTGGAACAATCGCCCGCGCTGAAGATAGCCGCGATCAGGGGCCTGTCGAGCGGCCGGAGTGTCTCCGGTCGCGCCAGGCCCCTGATCGTCGGCACCTGCATCGGTACCAGACGTGCGTGAGCACGCGGGGGTCACCGCGTGCTCAACTGCATCGAGGGGTCAGCGGGTCGGACGAACCCAGGGATCCGGGTCGTCGTCCGCGTGATCCTCATCATCGTCGACGAACTCTTTGGAGTCGTCGTCGAAGTGGTGCTCAGACTTTCCAGCACCACCCAGTTCCCGCTGCAAGGCAGTGAGGTCGGTGTTCGGGGAGTGGTACTTCAACTCCCGGGCCACCTTTGTCTGCTTGGCCTTAGCACGGCCGCGCCCCATGGCTCGACCCCCTCGCACAGAATGCGGGGCAGCCCGAAGGCGGGCCCCGATGACGTCAGGCATCTCTCGTGGCTCTTACGGTACATGGGGATGCCACCGTTCGGCACCTCGGGTTACCGTCAGCCGGCTCTGCGCGTCGCGTCGATCCGGCCGTCACCCAGTGTACCGGGTAAGGAGCGGAACGGTTAGCGCCCGTGACGCCGGACAAACCGCATCAAACTTGACCCGGCCTCAGCTTACCGAGCCAGGCCGGCACAGGAGGCCCGGAGGCGGATCCCGTCGATCCGCCTCCGGAAACGCTCAGCGCAGGTGGATCGCGCGCAGCCGGCCGACATCCGCCATGCGCCGCTCCGCCAGCCGGTCCGCGGCCACCGCCGGCGGCACGCCCTCGGTGTCGGCCAGGCGCAGGATCTCGCGGGTGGTGTCGTAGATCCGGGTCGCCCGCAGCTTCGCCCGGTCGAAGTTGAAGCCCTCGATCTCGTCGGCCACCTGGATCACGCCACCGGCGTTGACCACGTAGTCCGGGGTGTAGAGGATGCCCCGGTCGGCCAGCAGCTTCTCGATGCCCGGGTGGGCGAGCTGGTTGTTCGCAGCCCCGGTCACCACCTTCGCGCGCAGCGCCGGCACGGTGTCGTCGTTCAGTGCGCCGCCGAGCGCGCACGGGGCGTACACGTCGATGTCCGCGGCGATCAGCGCGCTGGCGTCGTCCACCAGGGTGACCTCGGGGTGGTTGGCGCGCGCCCAGGCCAGCGCCTTCGGGTTGACGTCGGTGGCGACCACCTCGGCGCCATCCTCCAGCAGATGCCCGGTGAGGTACTTGCCGACCTTGCCCAGCCCGGCCACACCGACCCGCCGGCCCCGCAGGCTCGGCGTGCCCCACGTGTGCTCGGCGGCGGCCCGCATGCCCTGGAAGACACCCCAGGCGGTCAGGATCGACGAGTCGCCAGCGCCGCCGTGCTCCACGCTGCGACCGGTCACGTACCGGGTCTCGCGGGCGATGATGTCCATGTCCGCCACGTACGTGCCGACGTCGCAGGCGGTGTAGTAGCGGCCGCCCAGCGACTCCACGAAGCGGCCGTACGCGCGCAGCAACGACTCGCTCTTGATCTGCTCCGGGTCACCCCAGATGACAGCCTTGCCACCGCCCAGGTCCAGCCCGGCGAGCGCGTTCTTGTACGCCATCCCGCGGGACAGGTCGAGCACGTCGGCGAGCGCGTCGTCCTCGCTGGCGTACGGGTAGAAGCGGGTGCCGCCGAGCGCCGGCCCCAGCGCGGTGGAGTAGATCCCGATGATCGCCTTCAGGCCGCTCTGCTTGTCCTGGCAGAACACGACCTGTTCGTGACCGGTCGATACCGGGTCGTCGGTGCTCGCGAATACGCCCATGGCTGCTCCTGGAGTGGTGTGCGTCCTTGTGGGACGCGGACCTGGTGAACCCGGCGGGGATGCTGCCGGTGTGATCGAGCCTAGTATCGGCCGCCGTGCAGGCGCTCGACGCGCCGCCGCCGTCCCACGTTGCGGCGCGCGTGGTCCGGCCGCTGACCGCGTACGGGTGCGGTTCGTGGGAGGATCGCGCCGTGCCGTCGCTCTTCGCTTCTTACCTGCGCGTGTACGAACCGCTGCCCGCCTTCGATCGAGACCGGCAGAGCTACTGGCGCCGCTACGTCTCGGAGGGTCGGGCCGTGGCCCCGGTCGAGGGGCCCGGCCGGCAGCGGACGGCAGTGATCGAGGCGCTGGGCGCTGGCTGGACCCGCCTACCGGACCTGCCGGAGGAGGCGTACGTCCTGGAGACGGACGACAGTCTGCTGGTCTGCCCCTGGAATCTGCGGATCCGGGTCGCTGAGGCAGCGCTCAGCGCCCGGGACGGGGTGCCCTCGGTGCTCGCCGACGCCTTCGTGCCGCCGGTGCTCGCCGGGCAGGCCAGGGCGGTGATCGACGATTGGCGCAGCGGCGCCCGGGTGTTGGAGCACGGAGTGCCCCGGGTGCACGAGCAGATCGCCACCTGGGGCGTGCCGCTGCGCTGGTTCGTACTCTTCGACCCCTCCGAGCGGGACCTGGTCACCGAGCCGGACCGACGGGCGTTGCGCTACCGGACGGAGATCTCCAAGGCCCGCCGCCGTTCGTCGCGGGCGCTGTCGGTGCTGCGCAAGTCGGTGGGCGAGGCGCCGATCACCGAAGCGGTGGAGGAGGCGGCTCGCTGGCTGGAGGAGTTCCATCCGCGGTCGGTGGTGGAGCTGGACTACGGCGGCCTGGTCGACCTGCTCTCCGACGAGACCCTCGCCGCGGACGACTCGCCTGAGTTGGTCGCCAGTGGTCTCGCGGGGCTGTCACGCGGTGAGGCCGAGGAGGCATCGGCCGCGTACGACAAGCTGGTGGCCCGGTGGCGCGCGGTGCAGTTGCTGGAGCGGTGCAACTAGGGGCATATCACCCCAGGATCGCTCCCAAGGTGAGCGGTGCTCGTAGTTGACGCATCACGAACCGTGATCATGAGTCCGAATAAGGTACTTTCTGCCGTGTAAAAGTCGTAAAAATCGGGCATGGTTCATCCGTCCGTCTAGGGACCTTCATCCGTTCGGCCCATGTCGGACATCGGGGACTAGCCGGACCATGGGAGACGCGTCGGCCGGCGGGACCCCGGCCGATGTCTATACACGTGGAGGAGTGACCGATGGCATCGCGAACGCACGAACCAGAGCCGCTACTCACGCCGGCCGAGGTGGCGTCGATGTTCCGTGTCGACCCGAAGACGGTGACCCGGTGGGCCAAGGCTGGCAAGCTCAGTGCCATCCGCACCCTGGGTGGCCACCGTCGGTACCGCGAGTCGGAGGTCAGGGCGCTGTTGCAGGGCCAGATCCCGCAGCAGCGGCAGGGCGACTGAGCGGCAGCATATTTTCCGGTCAGGGGCGGTGGATCTCGATCCGCCGCCCCTTTCCATGTCCCGCCGGGCCCGACGTCAGCCCTGTCTCAGCGCTGCGCCTCGGCCAACGTCACCCGGATACCGACCGTGCCGCCCTCGCCGCGCCGCAGCCGGCTGCCCAGCAGACTCAGCCGACCGAGCAGGCGGTACTTGTGCTTGAGCAGGTCGCGGACCCGGCCGATGTCACCGTTCCCGTAGAGCGTCGCGTGGGCTGGCACCTCCGCCCCGTGTGGCCGGCCCCGCACGTCGCACGGCGCCACGGTCACCTCGCCGTTGCGGCGGATCCGTTTCACCTTTCCCGAGTCGGCCCGAGTCCAGACCGCCAACGCCTCGCCGTCGCGTACCGCCCAAACCGGGGTCGGCACTGCCCGACCGTCCTTGCGGAAGGTCGTGAGCAGGATGTATTTCTCGGCCGACAGCCGGTCCAACGTGGTCACGCCGCAAGGATACGGCTGCTGCGGGCCACTGAGTGGCCGGATAGCGTGAACGTCGTGATGGGCGAGCCTCAAATCGGTGACGTGATCGGTGAACTGCTGCGTGACACGCTCGCCGTGGCCACCGGGGTGGGCCCCCGACCGCTGGTCGGCGGTCGTCTGCCTCGGCCGGTCATCGAGATCATCGAACGGGACGACGGTCTGATCAATGGCGCGCCGGCCGCGCACTACCTGGACGGGCCGGCGGACTGGCAGCCGTACGACCACCGGGCGGTGGACCGGGTCCGCGGCGAGACGCTGGACATCGGCACCGGTGCCGGCCGGATCGCGCTGCTGCTCCAGGAGCGCGGCGTACCGGTCACCGGGCTGGACACCTCGGCGGGCGCGCTGGCGGTGAGCCGACGTCGCGGTGTCCGGCGACTGGTGCACGGCACCGTCGACACGCACGTCGCCGACGGCCAGCGGTACGACACGTTCCTGCTGCTCGGCAACAACCTCGGACTGTTCGAGGGTCGGGAGCGTGCCCCCGGGTTCCTGGCGGCGCTCGCCGCGCTGGCCCGACCGGGGGCGCAGATTATCGCGCACGGCACCGACCCGTACGGCACCCGCGACCCGCTGCACACCGGCTACCACGAGCGCAACCGCCGTCGGGGCCGGCTCGGCGGCCAGCTCCGGCTCCGGCTGCGCTACCGGGAGCTGGGCACCGAGTGGTTCGACTACCTGGTCTGCTCGGCGGACGAGTTCGCCGCGCTGGTGCACGGCACCGGGTGGCAGCTGACCGATGTGGACGACCGGGACGCCCCCTACTACCTGGCCACCCTGCGCCTCGCCGACTCACCCTGATAGCTGGGGAAGGGCCCCTGACCAGCGCCAGGGGCCCTTCCTCACGTAATTCTCAGACCTGGACGGTCGGGGGAAGCTGCTCGGGCGGGAAACCGCCGTCGCCGTCGACCACCTCGTCCGGGGTGCCGTCCTCGTCGATGTCGACCATGGTGATGTCCACCTTGCCGTCACCGTCGGTGTCGAACTGGAACAGGTCGGCCTTACCGTCGCCGTCGGTGTCCACCACCCACACGTCGGTCTTGCCGTCGTTGTTGGTGTCGGCGCGCAGCAGCTCGACCCGCTCGTCGCCTCGGGTCTCCACGATCTCCCCGCCGGTGACGCTCTCCGGTGCCTGGCTCATGTCGACTGGTCCTTCCCTCGGTTGACGGGCCGTCATTACCCGATCCCACGCTCCCCCACGCATGGGGCGGGTCGTGGCGCTGAATAGGGTCGCACCATGAGCGAGCGGAACGGGCGGAACACCCGGGCCGGTGTGGCGGGAACCCCGCGCGCCGGCGGGTGGGACAGGGAGGCGTGATGAGCGATCGTTTCGTGGTCGTCGGTGCCGGCACCATGGGGCTTGGCATCGCGTACGTGGCGGCCGGGGCCGGGCACGCCGTCGAGTTGGTCGAGGTGGACCCCGCGCGGGGTGCGGCCGCGCTGAACCGGCTCGCCGAGCTGTGGGAGCGGGCGGTGCAGCGCGGGAAGCTGAGTGCCGACGAGGCCGCCGCGAACCGGCAGCGGGTGACGCTGCGCCCAACGCTCGCCGAGGTCGCTCCCGCCCCCCAGGTGGTCGTGGAGGCGGTGCCGGAGCGACTCGACCTGAAGCGGGCGGTGCTGCGTGACGCCGCAGCGCTGCACCCGGCCCTGCTGGGCAGCAACACCTCCAGCATCGCCATCGGCGAGCTGGCCGCCGGGCTGGACGCGCCCGAGCGATTCCTCGGCCTGCACTTCTTCAACCCGGTCTGGGCGATGGCGCTGCTGGAGATCGTGGTCGGCCCGGCCACCGCCGAGGAGACCACGGCCGCCGCCGTTGCGCTCGCCGGCCGGTTGGGCAAGGACCCCGTCGTCGTACGCGACCTGCCCGGCTTCGCCACCTCCCGGCTCGGGGTCACCCTCGGGCTGGAGGCGATCCGGATGGTCGCCGACGGGGTGGCCAGCCCGGCCGACATCGACAAGGCGATGGTGCTGGGCTACCGGCACCCGATCGGGCCGTTGGAGCTCACCGACCTGGTCGGCCTCGACGTGCGGCTGGACATCGCCCGCACTCTCCAGGCCGCGTACGGGGATCGCTTCGCGCCGCCGCCGCTGTTGCTGGAGATGGTGGCCGAGGGGCGGTTGGGCAAGAAGTCGGGGCACGGCTTCTACCGGTGGAGCGGCGGTGCGAAGCAGTGAGCGCGAGGAGTGAGCTTGTGAGCCCCGCAGTCGTGAACGGAAGGTGGGCACAGTGACCGGCCTCCGGATCGACGAGCGGCCGGATCGACTGGTCGTCACCCTGGACCGGCCGGAGAAGCGCAACGCCATCGACGCCGACCTGATCACCGAACTGCACCAGGTCTGCGCCGAGTTGGAGGCGCGCCCCCGGCTGCTGCTGCTCACCGGCGGCGCGGCGGGCATCTTTGCCGGTGGCGCCGATATCGGCCAGCTCCGCGAACGGGGCCGCACGGACGCCCTCGCCGCGATCAACTCCGCCGCCTTCGCCCGGATCCGCGCACTGCCGATGCCGACCGTGGCCGCCGTCGACGGTCCGGCGCTGGGCGGCGGAGCGGAGCTGGCGTACGCCTGCGATCTGCGGGTGTGCACGGCACGGGCGGTCTTCGGTCAGCCGGAGGTGCGGTTGGGCATCCTGGCCGGCGCTGGCGCGACCCACCGGCTGCCCGCGTTGATCGGCGAGGGTCGGGCCAAGGAGCTGCTGTTCACCGGCCGGCGGGTGGACGCCGTAGAGGCGCTGCGGATCGGTCTGGTGAACCGGGTGGTGGACGAGCCCGGCGAGCTGCTGACGGTGGCGCACGGGCTGCTGGACGAGATCGCCCTGGGCTCGCCGCTGGCGGTCCGGCTGACCAAGCTGGCGGTGGACGCGCCCGCCGCCGCGCACCCGCAGCTCGATCTGGTCAGCCAGGCGGTGCTCTTCGAGGACGAGGAGAAGCAGCGGCGGATGACCGAGTTCCTGGAACGCCGCCGGACGCGGTGATCCCACGAAACGAACGGCCGCACCGGATGCCGGTGCGGCCGTTGTGGGTCTGCGGTCGTACCTACTGCCGGATCTGCACCCCGGCGTCGGCCAACCCCCGGATCACCTGGGCGGACTCACCGAAGCCGATGATCAGCACGGCGTCCGCACCGAAGTCCTTGATCTCCTTCGCGCCATCGCTGAAGTCGACCGGGGCTGCCTTGGCATCGGCCGGCGGCTCGTAGTTCATCAGCTTGAGGCGGTCACCGGCGATGCCGGCCTTCTCCAACTCCTCGCGGACGGTGGCCTGGAGGCCCTCGCCGTAGGAGTCCTTCCGGGCGACGATGACGATCTTCTGCGACCCGTCGCGGAGGATCACGTCGGCCAGCGCCCGGCCCTGCAGGCTGTCCGGCGGGGCGGTGCGGAAGTAGAAGCCGTTGTCCTCCACGTCGGTCAGGCCCGCATCAGTGTTGGACGGCGAGAAGAGAATCTTCCCGGCCTGCACCACGTCCGGCAGGACCGCCCGGGAGATGCCCGAGCCGCCGGCGCCGATGATCACGCTGACGCCGTCCGTCACGTGCTTGGCCACTGTCGCCTTGGCCACTGCCGGGTTGGTGCCGTCGTCACCATCCAGCCAGGTCACCGGCTTGCCCAGCGCGCCGCCAGCGGCGTTGACCTCCTTGATCGCCAACGCGGCACCGGCCGCCATCGGCGGGTAGGCGATCGACAGGTCACCGGTCTTCGGCAGCAGGCCGCCCAGGACCAGCGGCTCCTGGTCGGGGTTTCCGCCCGGGCGCTGCTTCTTCGGCTTCGGTGGAGTCTTGGTGCTCGCCGCCGACTCGATGCCAGCCCCGACGAACTCGGTCTTTCCGTCGTTGATCTGCTGCCCGTCGAAGGTCAGCGTGGCGTAGCTCGCGGTGGCCGGCTCACCCTTGTCGGTGAAGCCCGCCCGGGTCAGCGACACGCCGCGGTATTCGATGTCCTGCCCGTTACGGGCCAGCGCGAGGCAATTCGCCGGGTCCTCGCAGCGCTGCCCGTCGTTGGTCACACCGACGATCTGCTTCGCGATGGCAGCCGGGTCGGTGCTCCCGGCCAACTGGGCGGCGAGCACGGCGATCACCGTCGCGTCGTACGACTCGGCGGAGTACACGAAGTCCGTCAGCGCCGGATCGACGGCCCGCAGTCGGCTCTTGAAGTCCTCGGGCAGCGGGACGAGTGGCGTGGTGCCCTTCATCCCGTCGACGAGACTCGCGCGTTCCTTCAACTCCGCAGGATAGGAGTTGAGCATGTTGCCGTCCGTGCCGTAGAGGCGCACCTGTTGAGTGCTTGCCTCTTCGGCCTTGTCATCCCCGCAAGCGCTTGTGGCGAGCAGGATCGTCGCGCAGGCAGCCAGTGAGGCCACCCGCGAGCGGCGTGATACGAGCATGGTCGTCCTTCCTCCGGCGAAGGTCCGCTGCGCACATTAGCGTGCCGAGGCGAGCGGCGGGACCGTGGAGGTGGCGTAAAGCGCAGGTAGCTCGCGTTGAACACGCACAGTGATGGTCGCTGAGGGCCCTTGACCGCCCGTCCTACTGTGCGCTGCGTGACCGACCTACCACAGCAGACGTTCGACGACGCGGCCGCCGTGCTCCACTCGGCGCTGACCGGGGATGGAGACGCGGTGGTGGGAGCGTTCGACGCGGTCGTCGACCGGGCCGGCCTGAGCGGCGCGTACGGGGTCGCCTGGTGCCTGGCCGCGACGATGCTCGGTGACGCGCCGGCGGCCAGCGGAGCAGCGCTGGACTTCCCGGGGATCGATCAGGCCGGTTACGACACCCGCTGGGTGGCCCGCTTCGTCAGCGCGTACGCCAACCGGGACGAACCGACCGGGGAGGCGCTGTTCGGCGCCGCGGCGGCCGACGGGCTGCTCCCCGACTGCCTGCTCACGCTCGCCGGCTCGACGATCGCCACCCTGCGCAGCCGCGCCACGTGACACGCCGCCGGGTCGCGGCGTCCGTCGGGGGGCGGACGCCGCGACCGCGCGGGCCGCTCAGAACGCGTGGTACGCGATCAGCGGCTCGTACTCGTAACGCAGGTTCTCGAAGCGGACCCGGAAGTTGACCCCGTCCCGGACGTTGGTCGCCACCGTGATCCAGCCCGAGTTGGCCGGTAGGTAGGTCCAGTAGTTGCAGGCGCCTGTCTTGTCGACGAAGATCACGCACGCCTCGGTGGCGTACACGCTCGCGTTGCGGACGTTGATGTCGCGACAGCGGGTCGTGGTGCGGAACTGGCCGGCCTCGCCGCCGTAGCGGCCGGCCGCGAAGTACGACCGGACGGCCCCGCCGTAGCAGGTGGCGAGTGGGGCGAAGGCGTTCGTCTCGGGGGTGGCCGGTGCGGCTGGGGCGGCCTGAGCGGCCTGCGCGGGCGTGCCGGCGAAGAGCAGTGCGGTGGCCGTGGCGACGGCGAGCAGGCGAGCGGTCGGGGATGACATGGATGCCTCCGGAAACAGTTGTTTGACCGTCCGTATTGGACTGATCATCCGACCGTGACGATGATACTGATCGATCAATGGCGGCGTGGCCCCTGTTGTGTCCGGCCCATGTGGTAGCTCTGTAGGCATGTCCGAGGCCATGCTCAGCAAGGTTCGCAAGCTGCTGGCCCAGGCCGAGGACCCGGCCTGCACGCCCGCCGAGTCGGCCGCGTTCACCGCCAAGGCGACGGAGTTGATCGCCCGCTACGGCGTCGACCGGGCGCTGCTCGCCGCCCGCGACCCGACCACCGACCCGGTCGGCGACCGGGTGCTGGACATCGTCGCCCCGTACGCCCGCGACAAGGTCGGTCTGCTCGCCGCGGTCGCCGAACCACTGCGCTGCCGCTGCGTACGCCGCCGGCAGGGCAACGGCTTCGCGCTGCACCTGTTCGGCTTCGCCAGTGACCTGGAACGGGTCGACCTGCTCTTCACCTCACTGCTCGTGCAGGCGGCGCACGGCCTGGCCGCCACTGCGGTGCCCGCGGACGACCATCCCGCCGCCTTCCGCCGCTCCTGGTTGGCCGGGTTCGCGCAGGTGATCGGGGGCCGGCTCTGGGCGGCGGAGACGGCTGCGGCCAGCGAGTCGGGCACGGCGTCGGTGGCGCTGGTGCTGGCCGACCGGTCCGACCGGGTGCAGCGACGGCTCGTCGAGGAGTACCCGAGGTTGCGCACCGCACCGCCACGCCGGCTGGGCGGCACCGGCTTCGGTTCGGGAGCGGAGGCCGGTCGCCACGCGAACCTGGGCGGTCGGGACGTTGGCGGCTCCGCTGTTGATCGTCGGATCGGCCGCTGATCCGGTGGGGTCGGTCAGGCGGGACTGGTGGGGCGGTGGCGCGACACCGTGGCGACATAGCGGGTGAGCAACTCGTGCCAGCCGGCGGTGAGCGCCTTGCGGTATCCCTCAGCAGCCTCGCCGTGCCGGTCGAAGTGCCGGTGCTCCAGCTTGACCGCGGTGCGCTCAGGCCCCTCGGGAAGGAACAGCACCTCGACCTCGCTCGCACGGGCCGGGTCCGGCACCGGCATCCGGTCCGGGCCGATCTGCCAGACGAAGACCAGTCGGCGCGGCGGGTCCCAGGTGAGCACCCGGCCCCAGTCGGCGCGGAAGCCGTACGGGCCGAGCTCGTAGAGCATTCCGCCAGCCCGGGGCTCCATGCCCAGCTCGGCGAGAGCATCGGGACCGGACCAGGTGTATTCAGCCACCCACCAGTCGGTCAGCTCGTCGGTGAAGACCGCGAACGCGTGCTCGGCGGAGGCCGGGACGAGGAGGTTGCACCGTAAGGAGAACCGGTCGATGTCCTGCCGGATGTTGGCCGGATCGATCATCTCCTGTCCCATAGGCCCGGACCATACCGGCTGATGCCCGGGTGTGCAGCTTCGCGCGGTGCCCGGTTCCGGACAGTGGGTTGCCGAGCCGTTACGGACGGGATGCCCCGCCGGAAAGCGGGTAACCGCGCCGAACGGCCCGGACGACCGGGCCGGTGTGCAGGCGGGGCGGGAGAGCATGAGCGAGAACGCGCAGCAGCGAGAGTCGGACAGAAAGGTCGACAGCGGCGATCCTGACGTCCTGCTCGACATTCCGAAGGTCTCCGTCGACTCGATCCGGCTGGCCGTCGACGGCCTGGACGCCGACCTCTCGCTGCGGGCCCGGGTGGCCAATCTGCTTCAAATCGACGCCGGGGTACGGGTGCACCTCAGCGGCGGCGAGCTGGACATCAACGGGGTGCACGCCGAGGCGGAGCTGCGGGTGCGGTTGGAGCAGTTGACCAGGATCCTGGGGCGTGCGCTCGACACGCTCGACAACAACCCGCAGATCATCGAGGCCCTCGCTCGGACGGCCGGCACCGCCATCGACGATGTGAACCGCAGCGCGCAGCAGTTGGCCGCGGGGGCCGCGCAGGTCAGGGCTTCGGCGCGGAGCTCCGACGGCGTACTCGACGAACTGGGCAAGCAGGTGGGCACGGCCGGCGCCGACCGCGCCCGACCAGGTCCCGGCCGACCAGGGTCAGGTCCCGTCAGCTCGGGTTCCGGTGCCGAGAGTTCCGGGCCTCCTGCCGGAGGTCCGGGACCTGGCGCTGGTGGAGGTCCGGGACCTGGCGCTGGCGGACCCGGGCCTCGAGCCGGGGGCCCCGGGCCGGGTGACCAGGTACGACCGGAGTCCGGCGGCGCTGAGGGCCCGGCGGGGTCACCGACCGGGCAACCCCGCAACCGACCCGAGTCGCCCGCCCCCGGTCCCAGCCCGTCGGAAAATGGTGACGGCGGCGGCGGCGGCGGCGGCGGTCTGCCGGCCGGGGCGCAGGCCGCGGCACAGAGCGCGGCGCAGCTCGCCGAGCAGGCGGGGGAGACCCTGCGACAGGCCGGGCGCAGCGTGTGGGAGGCGATCCAGGGCGGTATGGCGCAGCACCGCCAGCAGGGGCGCCGAGATCAGTGACGAGGGGCGGGTGGTGACGCCCGGCAGGCCATGGACTAGATCAGTGAGCCGAGCCACAGACCGAACGCGGCCAGCGTGAGGCTCGCGCCGAGGCTGCCCAGCACGTTGAAGGCCTCGACGGCGCCGTTCTTACGCAGCAGCCCCACCGTGTGCCACTCCTCCGTGGAGAAGGTGGTGTAGGCGCCGAGGAAGCCGACCCCGGCGATCGCCGCGAAGTCCTGTGCCCCACCGGTGGCGTTCTTCACGGCATAGCCGGTGACGATGCCGAGCACGAAGGCACCGGAGACATTGATCAAGAAAGTGCTCGCCGGGAAGGCCTGGATGGACCCGCTGACCCGTGCCTTCCACCATGGCTTCACCAGCGCGTCGACCCCGGCGCGGCTCAGCGCCCCGAGCCCGCCGGCGAGGAACACCCCGATGCCCACCCACATCAGCGTCGCCCCTCCGCGGGACGCCCCACCCGGAGTTCTGCGAGGCGGGCGCCGAGCGCGGCGGCGATCACTCCACCGACGATGCTCAGGACGAGGTAGATGATGCCCACCCCACTGCGCCGCGCCCCGATCAGTTGATCCGACTCGACGATGAAGTGCGACCACGTGGTGAAGCCACCGATGAGACCGGTCGAGAGGAACGGTTTGCCCCACGGTCCCGGCAGCCGGTGCGCCGCGAGCAGCGTCATCACGGCGCCGAGGGCGAAGGCGCCCACCATGTTGCACAAAGGTGACCCAGGGGAAGTCCGGTGGCGTGGATGGGGCGAAGCCGAGCCCCAGGACGTACCGCAGGGTGGCGCCGATGCCACCGCCGACGATGATCGCTAGGACTGTCACCCACCCATTTACTCACCGGCTTCGGCCGTAAGGCTCAGGTCGGAAGGGCCTCACCCGTTTGGTCGAGACGGGCCGCCGTCAGAGAGGGCCGCAGGCCTCCGGGTGAAAAGCAGAACGCCGACCGGCGTTTCCGCTGATCGGCGCTCCTGTAGCCCGGCGAAAGGCTATGTGGCCAGGGGCGGGGTCGAACCGCCGACCTTCCGATTTTCAGTCTGTGGTCACTCGATCTCCTGACCAGCATCTATAGCCATTTGTCCGGATCCCCTATGTATCAAGTTCTACGGAACGTGACATTGGAATGCAGCTACTTCGCCTCCCGTGCCCCCGTGGGGGCACGAGAAACGAAGGGCGTGCCCGGCCATGGCCTCTGATCGCGAGCCCCTGGATCGAGGACCCTTCCTCTCTCGGTGCTCACTACTACGGCTTAGTGGCGGGACACGCCGGAGTTGTGACGCCAGACGTTCACTTGAGCCCTTCAGGCGGCGCTGCCCCAAAAGGTGGCTTCACACGGTGCGATCAATCGTAGACACTGCGTTCATGTCGGTTGATCCAACAGGGCGTTCACTGCCCGGTATCACCCTGGCTCGGGCCCGAGCGGGGAACGAGAGCGATGTCAGTACCGCAGTGGAGATCGGCAACCGATCGAGTGCCACGCTTGGGCTGCTACCCATTGCCGAGTACCGTGCGGCGGCAGGCCGAGGCAATCTCCTGCTGGCGCGCGCCGACGGTGAAGTAGTGGGCTATGCGCTGTACGCCTTGGCCAAGAACCGGGTCCGGCTGACACACCTGTGCGTCGATCGACAGTTTCGCGGGCTCGGCATCGCAAGACAACTCGTTGAGCAGATCAGCGCAAGCCATGCTGACCACCTAGGCATTCAGGTGCGGTGCCGGCACGACTACGGCCTAGGCGAGATGTGGATCCAGCTTGGATTCAGCCAGATGTCGGAGAAGCCGGGACGCAGTAAGGCTGGCCACATCTTGGTGGCTTGGTGGCGCGACCACGGCCACCCGACTCTTTTCACCCGCCTGAGCGAAGACGTACTGGTACGCGCCGCTGTGGACCTCAACGTCCTGCGCGATCTGGCGGAGCCTGACCGGACGGACACCCGCGATGCCCGGTCACTGATCGACGACCAGATCACCGACCGGCTCGAACTCGTACGTACGGGCGCCCTCGACGCCGAGATCAACAGCATTGAGGGGGCCTTGCGGTCTCGATGCACCGCACAGGCCCAACGTATGACCCAAGTACGTGCGGACCGAACGCGTACGGCTGAGTCTCGTGAAGAGCTCATGGCCGCCGCGAGAGCGAAGGTAGCCAACTATCCCCGCTCTGCCCAGGACGAGTTCGATCTGAGGCACGTAACGGACGCCGTGGCGGCCGACCTCAACCTGTTCATCACCCGGGACGAGGAGTTGACGCGTCTGTTCAGGGATGTAGCCGAGCAGCAGTTCAGTCTGAGGATCATGCATCCCTCAGATGTCGTGATCCATCTCGACGAACTTGTGCGCGCCGAGGCTTACCGCCCAGCAGCCCTGCTGGATACCGCATTTCGTCGCCAGCTTCTCGGGCTTGGTCACGACACCGACCTGCAGGGGATGGTCAACACGCGGACCGGCGAACGCCCACGGGACTTCCAAAGACGACTTCGCGATCTTGTCCTGGCTCACCGGGAGCGAACCGGCCTCTTCGGGCCGGACAACGAGCTGGTGGCCACCTTCAGCGCTCACCGCGATGGGTCTGAACTCGTCGTACCGCTAGCTCGTGTCGTCGACCATCCTCTGGGTGACACGCTGGCTCGGCAGCTGCTGTTCTTGCTACGCCAAAAGGCGCGGCAGGTCGGTGCCGCTCTGATCCGGCTCGCCGACGCCCACACAACTGCTGCGATCCGCCTGGCAGCCCTAAACGACGGGTTCCGCGCATTCGAGGACCACCTGCACGCCTACGCTCTCGACGCGTGCGACACGGCCGCGCAGGTGAACCATCGAGCCGCCCTCGCAGCCCGGGACGTTGGGCTCCCTGAGCCGACGCAGTTAAGATCGGGCATGCCCGCTGCAGCCGCCGCCGAGGTCGAACGTACCTGGTGGCCGGTCAAGATCACTGACAGCGAGATCCCCACCTACCTGGTTCCCATCCAGCAGGTGTTTTCGGCCGACCTGCTTGGCGTGCCGCAGACCATGTTTCCGCGACAAGATGCACTAGGGCTCAGCAGGGAACATGTCTACTACCGCAGCCCTGGCGGCATCACCCCACAGGCTCCGGCGCGCTTGCTGTGGTACATGAGCGGCACCGGACGGGATGCACCGCACGCGGCAGCTGTCATCGCCTGCTCCCAGTTGGACGCGGTCCTCATCAGTACACCTGCGCAACTGCACAGCCGGTTTAGGCACCTGGGTGTATGGGACTACAAGCAGGTGGAGCAGGCAGCAAAGGACAACCTGGTCCAGGCACTGCTCTTTACAAACACGGAGATCTTTGCCGAGCCCGTCCGTCGAGGCCGGTTGCGCGAGCTCGCCGAGACCCGCGGTGGGCACCGCGTCCCGTATCAGCCGCTGCGGATCTCCAACGAGTTGTTCGCTGCCATCTATCAGGAAAGCCGGGCAACCTTATGACGACCCAGCGAGTTCTGCTGTTGTCCCTGCGGCCCCGCTTCGCCGAGGCGATCCTCAGCGGGGCCAAGACCATCGAGCTGAGGCGCCGACCGATCAACGCCAAACCTGGAACTAAGGTCATCCTCTACTCCAGTGCACCTGTGATGGCCATCGTCGGAACTGCCCGCCTCAACCAAGTGATGGTCAGCAACCCTCAAACAGCGTGGAACGTCCATCACCCGGCTCTTGGCCTTCGTAAAGACGAATACGACGCCTATCTCGATGGCAGCCAACTGGCTTACCTGCTACATCTCAGCCAGGTTTGCACCCTCAACGAGCCGCTGCACCTCCATCGGCTACGCCAAGACGGCGGCTTCCACCCGCCGCAGAGTTTCCGCTACGTGGCCCCATCAGACCCGCTACCTCTTCGAGAACTCGTGGGGACCATCGAGCACTGGAACGGCAACCGACAGCGCTCAACGCCATCGAAGGCATAAGCAAGCACCCGTGATTCGACAAGTGCCGGGCGGCGCCTGTCCGGCAACTAAGGGGACGACGTGACCATCAGTGACCTTGTGGCCGCCCCTGACCGGCAGGCGGAGCCTTTAAAGACGCTGGCACACGTCGAGTTCCAGCTGCGTGTGCTAGGGCTGCTTTGCGCCGCCAGTGCCCGAGGCCGTACAAGGTTAAGGACGCCGGGGTCGCTCGACGTCTGGTCCAGGTACATCCTCTTGAACCGGTCTGCACTGCAATGCTACTCCTGCGAGGCCACCGCCGTAGAAGTCGCCGAGAGCATAGACGTCGAGGTAGCTCCCGGCACATCGGTCCGTCAGATGCGCAACCAGGTTTTCCATGGTGGACCCGACCCGAAGAACGTCGACCTCGACGCTCTACACCGGTTGGTCACTTCCAACGCGGAGAAGGTAGTCGAGATCCACGCGCACGGCCACTTCACTCGGCTGGAGCCGTTTTTCATCGAAATCGAGGGCGAGCTCGCCGCACTGAACGACTATTCGGAAGGATCCGCGACCTACTGGCCACGGCGGGCTCCGGCGACCGACATCGCTCAGCAGCCTGTGCTCGACGCTCTTCAGGAGCTGGAGCCGCAGGGCGGCGACCGCCAGTTGGAGAGCTTCGCCTTGGATATCCAGAAGGATCTTCGCGGGTTCGCCCAGCGGGAGTCGATCCAGGCTCTGGTCGATCCACCGCATCCGATTGTGGTCCGCTGGGACTTGCGCACCTCCGATGGCACGAAGCCGCGGGTGGACCATTTTCATCTGCAGCTCGACGGTGCCCGAGTGTGGCAGTCCGGGTCAGGGCCTCGGCCGTACAAGGCATTCCTGGCGGAAATCTGCAACTGGACGCTTCTCAAGGAGCGACTCCTGGAGGAACTCGAGGAGCAGGTCAGGCGTGAGGGGGTGGTCAACGAGGAACTGTTCGGGGATCTGAAGCGTAATGTCCCCGACGTACCCGCTCTGGTCCGCGTCGCCGGTGGCCAGATCGGTAACAGTGGCGACATGACCATCGCGCGGGCGTGTGGGGAAATCACTGCCATGACAGACACGTACCGCGGCTACACAAACCTCATCACGTTGACCGGTGAGGCCGGATCCGGAAAGACCCACAGCCTCCTGCAATACGCTCGAGACTCGCTCGTCGCCCGTGGCGAGCTGACACCGCTCGCGATCTACATCTCGTCCAGCGGGACAAGCGCGAACAGCCTCGACACGCTCCTCGATAACCGGGCTAAGAGCACTTTGCTCCTCAACAAGGCATCCGCCCTTGCGTTGTGTCGGGCAGGTTTGGCGATTCTGGTGATCGATGGCTTCGACGAGTTGCTCGGCTTCCGCTCCTACGACAATCCGCTGTCCGGTCTGAAGCCGATTCTGGATGAGCTGCGGGGCCGCGGAACCGTCATCCTCTCGGCGCGGTCCAGCTATGCAGAAGCCCGGCTCCGCAAGAACCTGGAACTCCACGCTCCGATGGAATGGCCGCCATACGTGGTGGCTCTCGAACTGCTGCCGTGGCGGCAGGAGCAACTGCGGGAGCTGACTAGCCGGCTACCCGTCGAAACCGCAGACCGGCATTTGTCTCCGGAAATCCGGCAGCTGTTGACCACGCCCTTCTTCTGCTTAGCCTACGCCGCGTGGGCCCGCTCCCCGGCACAACTGCAGTTCCTTCAGTTCGTCGTTGAGCGGTACCTCCAGCGGGAACGAGGCAAGCTGCGCGGCCCCGATGGTTCGGAGCTCTTCGACTCCGAGGCGCTGGCCGCGATCTTCTGCGAGGTCGCGGACCTGAGTGCCCGCAGTGCCATGCCTGCGGTCTCCGAGGAGGATCTCGGGCTTGCCGCCGGGTCGGCGTTGGGACGCGAGCTGGCCAACCCCGAGAAGCGCCGGCTCGGCTCGCTGTGTGGCATGAGCGCCGAGTGGTCGGAGGACGAGCAATGGTTCAAGTTCACCCACCTCGCCATTGCCGAGCACTTCCTCGCAATGCAGGTTGCCCGACTGCCCCTCGACCAGGCCACATCGCTGCTGGTTAGCGCACCCATCTCGGCGCTTTGCGCTCAGCTGATTGTCTCGATCCTCCAGTCGGAGTCCGGCCGTACGCCTGCCGACCTGGTCGCGTCGCTGCAGCAGTGGGTCGCCGCAGTGGAGTCGTACGACGAAACCCTTCCAGGAGCAATCAGTCTCGGCGAGCTGTGGGCGAAGGCGTACGGGGTGGGTGAAGGTGATCGCGCTGTACGTCGAATTACGGTCGAGCGCCTCGAACTCGGTGGTACAGGCCGCGTGTCGTTGCACGAGGCCCGTATCGAGAACCTGGTGGTAGGGCCGGGAGTCGAACTCCAGATGACCGCGAGCCACGTGGACCGGCTGGATCTGTCGAAGGCGACGGGTTCGGCTCTGCTAGGCGACTCGTACAAGCAGGTCCTGGAGTTGCTAACGCAGGGCGAGCTGGCCGTCGGGCAGGCGGGGATCATGCGTGCTCTCGGGATCGAAGACGACTTGGCCGACGAACTCAGTGAGATCGATGACTATTTCAAGTCAGAGATCAGTTTGGCCCGGGGTCCAATCATCGTGGGGGCGCGCGACTACGCTCCGGAGGCGGACAGCAGGGCCGCCTGGACATTGAACTACGGCTTGCCAGCGTGGCAGAGCTTCGTCCGCCGCATGCTTGACGAGGGGAAGTTCACCCGTGAAAAGGTGGACGCAAGCGGCCGCCGTAAGGTCCGGCTGCGCCGGACCGAGAAGTTCGACGACCCCACGGATCAGTGACTTTCTGCCACTAGGGGAGCGATAGTTGATCGACCTCCCTGCGAAGCGATCACCAGCACTACCGGGGTAAAGGACGAAACGTCATCAACCGCACCTGACGGTGAGCCTCAGGAGCCAACCTCTGGAGTGGCCCCTGCGGTTGCTCCAGGGCCTCAACTGGAAGGAAAAGTGGTCGGCGGATCGAGCTCGGCGGCCGCTGCGTGCCCCCACTGTGCCCCCAGAGATCATCAGTGGGGGAGTAGCTCATCGATGAAGATCGGTGAACAAAGCAAGATCCCCACCTGCGTTTCCGCTGGTGGGGACCTCTGTAGCCCGGCGAAAGGCTATGTGGCCAGGGGCGGGGTCGAACCGCCGACCTTCCGATTTTCAGTCGGACGCTCGTACCAACTGAGCTACCTGGCCGTATCGCTCGGCTCATGCTACCCGTCAACCGGACGAACCGACGGCAGGTGACATGCTCCGATACGCAGAACGCCGCGCGAGGCGCGGCGTCAGCGCTGCGGTCCTGACGGGACTTGAACCCGCGACCTCCGCCTTGACAGGGCGGCGAGCACTCCAACTGCTCCACAGGACCTAGCTTGTGTTGCTCCGGCTTGCGCCGGTCGTGCCCCCAACGGGATTCGAACCCGTGCTACCGCCTTGAAAGGGCGGCGTCCTGGGCCGCTAGACGATGAGGGCGGCCCCGCCATCATTGCACATTCGCAACTTCAAGCGGACTTGCTCCCATCCGGCCCCGCCGGAGGCTTGGAAAGCATACGTGATGCCCGGTCGGTCGACAAAATCGGTATCGGCAAGGGCTTGGGCCGGCTCATAACCGCAGGTCAAGGCCGTTTTAGTGGAGTCGGGTGATGCCGAAGCGTTGCTTCAGGTCGGCGATCAGGTGGGGGCAGGCGGCCAGCGTCGCGGCCCGGTTGCCGCCCCCGTCGTGCAGCAGCACGATGGCGCCGGGGCGGGTGGCGGTGTGGACTCGCTTGCCGATCGTGGCAGCGTTCGGCTTGTCCCAGTCCTGTGGGTCCACCGACCAGTGCAACGGGCGCATGCCGAGTTTCTTCGCCACCCCCAGCACCTCCGGCGTCCACCGGCCGCCCGGCTGCCGGTAGAAGGACACCTTCGCGCCGGGAGCCGCCGTCCGGATGGCCTTGTTGGTGCGGGCCAGGTCGGCCTGAATCTCGGCGACAGGTCGCCGGGCCAGGTCGAGGTCGTGCCGCCAGCTGTGGTTGCAGAGCTGGTGTCCCTCGCGGACGATCCGCCGGACCAGCTCCGGGTGGCGCTGCACCTCGCGACCGACCACGCAGAAGGTGGCGGTCACCTTGGCGGCCCGCAGTTGGTCGAGCACCTTGGGCGTCCAGGCCGGGCTGGGCCCGTCGTCGAAGGTCAAGGCGACCGGGCGTACGCCGGTGGTGCGCCGCAGGCCGGCCGGGAGCTTGTCCGGCAGCGGCCGCAGCGGAGGCTTCGGCGGCTTGGTGAGGGTGGGGTGCGGCGACGGGGTAGGGGTGGGTGGCGTGGTCGATTCCACCGGCTGCGGGGCGCCGGCGGGTGCGATGGTGCGGTCCGGCTGGGCACAGCCGGACAGGACCAGCGCCAGAGCGAGGACGGACGCCAGGGCGGCGCGGGCTTGCATCTGCTCGCTCCCGGGGGGTCGGGGTAGGCGGACGCCCCGACGCTAGTTCACGTCGTCAGCGGGCGACAGTGCGATCAGTCACCCGTCGACTGTTCCAGGGAGTCGCGGACCGCGACGGCGAGCGAGACCGCCTCGGCCAGGTCGACCGGTCGCACCACCCCGGCGGGCAGCGTGTCGGCTCGCCAGCCAGGGCCGGCGGCGAGCACCAACAGCGGGCGGCGGGGCGCCGCGAGCAGCGCGCTGAGCTGGGCCGGGTCGGCGGTGGCCCGGGTGTGCGACCAGAGCACCACGGCGGCCGGTCCGGTCCGGTTGACCGCCTCGACGAGGGCGGTCACGGGCACCCTGGCGCCGAGCATCCGGTAGCTGACTCCGGCCTCCGCGAGAGTGGCTGCCAATGCCTCCAGCGGCAGGGTGTGCTGCTCCTCGTCTGCGCAGGAGAGCAGGATCCGGGCCGGCCCGGTGGGCACCTTGGCCCGGCTGGCCGCTGAGAGAGCCTCCGACACGCAGCGGGACACCAGGTGTTCCACCTCGATCAGGCCGGCCGTGGCGGCGTGGCGTTCGCCGATGCCGGCGAGCACCGGACGGAGCAGGCCCTCCCAGGTGGCCACGACCCCGCCAGCAGCAAGGGCGTGCGCGATCGTCTCGCTGATCGCCGCCGCGTCCAGCCGCATGGCGGCCCGGGCCAGCCCGCGGGCTGCCGGGCCGGCGCGACCCACCGGGATGGTTCCGCCACCGTCGCGGCCGGATGGGAGGACCCGGCTCCCGGCGACGGTGCCGGTGGGAGCCGGATCCGGAGCCTGGCGCGCCCAGCGGGCGGCCTCCGCGGGGCTGACCCCCTCGGCCGTGAGCCGTCGCATGATCTCGAGGCGGGCCAGGTCGGTTGGCGTGTACCGGCGGTGGTGACCGGGGATGTGCTCGCTGGGCCCAAGCCCGTAGCGCTGGTGCCAGGTGCGCAGGGTCGTCACCGCGACCCCCAGCCGGCGTGCGACCGCGCCCGCGCTCAGCGCTTCATCGGCCACCCGACCGCTCCGCCGTGTCATCGGCCGACGATCCGGTCGGGGTCACGGCCCGGCGGGATGTGCCGGACATCGGCCCCGAGGGGCGCAGCAGCCGGTTCACCACCCCGCCCAGCCAGGGCGCGTACGACCGGGGGTCGAGGTCCAGTTCGGCCTCCAACGCGGTGGGATCGGCCCATCGCAGCTCGGCCACCTCGTCGGGGTCCGGCAGTAGCGGGGCCGCGGGCAGGAACTCGCCTCGCAGCACGTGGTCGTACTCGAATTCGACCCGACCGGTGGCCGGGTCCTCGGCGTAGTACACGTAGACGCCGACCTCGGTCAGCTCGACCGGGCCCGCGCCCAACTCCTCGCGCAGCCGACGGTTGGCCGCCTCGGCGAGCGACTCGCCTGGCCGCGGGTGGCCGCAGCAGGAATTCGCCCAGCGCAGCGGGAACCGGGTCTTGACGGCGGCCCGCCGCTGAAGCAGCACCTGGCCGTCCGGGTCCACCAGCAGCACCGAGAAGGCCCGGTGCAGCTGCCCCGGGGGCTGGTGGGCGGCCGCAACGGTCGTCTCGCCGTGGGCCCTGCCGGTGTCGTCGACCAACTCGACGAGGTGCTCCTCGCGGCTGCTCATCGGCCCTCCCCGGTGATCCGGTTCGCGGCGAGCTTGCCGGAGATCAACACCATCGGTACGCCGACCCCCGGTTGGGTCCCGGAGCCGACGAAGACCACGTTCGACAGGCTGCGGTGCAGGTTCGACGGCCGGAACGGGCCGGTCTGGAAGAGGGTGTGGGCGGCGGCGAACGGGGTGCCGGCGGCCATCCCCTGCTCCTCCCATTCGGCGGGGGTGATCGCCCGCAGCACCTCGACGCCGGCACCGAAACCGACGTAGCCGCGCTCCTCCAGGGTGCCGATCAGCTGGTCGGTGTAGCGCTGGGTCAGATCGCCGCGCCACTCGAACGGGGCACGGTGCAGGTTGGGCACCGGGGCGAGCACGTAGTAGGTGTGCCGGTCCGGTGGGGCTACCGAGGGGTCGGTTCGGCTCGGGTTCGTGACCAGCAGCGACGGGTCGCTCATCAACTCACCCCGCCGGATGACCTCATCGAAGGTGCCCTTCCAGGCGCGGCCGAAATGGATGTTGTGATGGGCGATCTTTGCATATGGCTGTCGGGAGCCGACGTGCAGAACGACGCAGGACGGCGAGTAGGTGAGCCGGCGCTGAGAATCGGTGGGGAGCAGGTCCCGGTAGGCGATCGGCAGATCGGGGTTGAGCACCACCACATCCGCCGGCACCAGTTCGCCGTCGGCGGTGAGCACACCGGTGGCTCGGCCGTTCGCGGTCTCCACCCGGGTCACCGTGGTGTCGTACCGGATCTGCACGCCGTGCTTCTCGGCCGCGCCGGCCATCGCCTTGGACACCGCGTGGATGCCGCCGCGCGGGAAATAGACGCCGGCCACCGAGTCGAGGTACGCGATGACCGCGTAGATGGCCAGCGCGTCGTGCGGCGCGAGGCCGGCGTACATCGCCTGGAAGGAGAAGATCCGCTGGGTACGGGGGTCCCGGAAGAACTGGTTGATCTTCGTCTGGAGGCGGCGGAAGGCCCCGCCGGTGAGCAGCTTGAGCAGGTTGCCGGTGATCAGGTCGGTAGGCGCGTCCAGGTTGCGCTCGATGAAGTCGGCCCGCTCCAGGCGCCACAGCTCCCGCGCGTAGTCGACGAAGCGCAGGTAGCCGTCGGCCTCGCGTGGCCCGCAGACCCGGGAGATCTCGGCCGCCATCCGAGTGGTGTCGGTGAGCACGTCGAGGGTCGAGCCGTCCGGGTAGTACGCCCGGTAGGCAGGGTCCAGCGGGGTCAGGTCCAGCCAGTCGTGCAACTCCTCACCGACCGCGCCGAGCGCCTCGGCGATCAGATCGGGCATGGTGAGCACGGTCGGGCCGGTGTCGAACTCATAGCCGTCCACGGCGAGCCGGCCGGCTCGCCCGCCGGGCACCGGCTCGCGCTCCAGCACCGTCACCTGTCGGCCGCTGCCCGCCAGGTGCAGCGCGCAGGCGAGCCCGCCCAGCCCGGCCCCGACGACAACCACCCGGTCCGTCCGTCCTGTCACCGTCCGCACGTGACCACCTCCTTGAAAAAGTCGCTCATCAGGCCCGCCGGTTGGTAGCGGCAGTGGCCAGCCCGGTCAGCGCGGTCCGCGCCGTCCGGTCCACGGGTGCGGCGTCGAGCGCGGCCAGCGCGTCGCCCACCCGCTCGGCGATCATCCGCTCCACCCTGGTCACCGCGCCGGTCTCGGCGACCAGTTCGGCGAGTCGGTCGACCGGCCCGTCGCCGGCCCGCTCCAACACCCTGAGCTGGGCCGGCGTGGCCAGCTCCCGGGCCACCATGAGCAGCGTGGTCGGCTTGCCGGTGCGGAGGTCGTCACCGGCCGGCTTGCCGGTGGTGGCCGGGTCGCCGTAGACGCCGAGCAGGTCGTCGCGGAGCTGGAACGCCTCGCCGACGGCCAGGCCATAGCGGGTGTACGCGGAGACCAACGAATCGTCGGCCGGCACCCCGGCCAGGCAGGCGCCCATGAGCATCGGCCGCTGGACGGTGTAGCTGGCGGTCTTGTAGCGGGCCACCCGCAGCGCCCGGTCGACCGACCAGCTGGCTGGGTCGTTCTCGCCGAGCACGTCGAGATACTGCCCGGCGACCGTCTCCACCCGCATCTGGTCGTAGCAGCGGCGGACCTCGAACAGTCGGGCCGGTGGCACCGCGGCGCGGGCCAGCAACCGGTCGGCCCAGACCAGGCAGAGGTCGCCGATGAGCACGGCGACGGCCTCGCCGAACCGGTCGGGATCACCCCGGTGGCCTGCGGCGATGTGCTGTTCGGCGAGCGCGATGTGCGTGGTGGGCCGGCCGCGGCGGGTGGTGGAGGCGTCCATCACGTCGTCGTGCACCAGCGCGAAGGCGTGCAGCAACTCGAGCGCTGCCAGCGCGGGCAGCACGGGCGGCAGGGCTTCGGTGCCGCCGACCGCCCCGCGCCAACCCCAGTAGGCGAACGTGGGCCGGATCCGCTTGCCGCCAGCCAGGACGGCCTGCCGCGCGGCGGCGGCGAAGCCGCCCATCGCGGCGTCTATCTCGGTGAGGGAGTCGACCTCGGCGGCGAGGAAGGTGGTCAGGGTGTCGTCGACCGCCGTGATCAGGTCATGGGTGTACGCGGCCAGCACGGCGCGGACCGGATCGTCCCTGTCGCCCGGCCCTGCCGGCGCTACACGGGTCGCATTGCCCGCAACTGCGTCGTTGGCCATGCGACTGAGCGTACCCTAGGCTACGAGTTGCGTCGATTGCTGCGTCGATAAATGAGGAGGGGGCGGTGGACACTGATCTCACCGTTGCCTATGACCGGTGCCGTGAGCTGCACCGACGTCATGGCCGCACCTACTATCTCGCCACCCGACTGCTTCCCGCTTGGAAACGACGACATGTGCACGCCCTCTACGGGTTCACCCGGTACGCCGACGAAATCGTCGACCGCACCGAAGACCTGCCGCCAGCCGAGCGGGCCGCCCGCCTCGACGACTGGGCCAGCCAGTTCGTGGCCGGCCTGCACGGTGCGCCAGTCAACGACCCGCTGCTGCCGGCCGTGCTCCACACGATCGCCGTCTTCGATCTCGACCGGGACGACTTTGCGTCGTTTCTGAAGAGCATGGCGATGGACCTGACCGTCACCGCGTACCCGACCTACGACCACCTGCTCGACTACATGGAGGGCTCGGCGGCGGTCATCGGCACCATGATGCTGCCGATCCTGGGCAGCTCCGACTCGGCTGCGGCACGGGAGCCGGCGCGGCAGCTCGGCTTCGCCTTCCAACTCACCAACTTCATCCGGGACGTCGCCGAGGACCTCGATCGGGGCCGCACCTACCTGCCGGACGAGGACATGGCGAAGTTCGGGGTCACCCGCGACGAACTGTCCGAGGCCCGCGCCAGAGGGCGCGGTACGCCCCGGATCCGCGAGCTGATCGAGTACGAGGTGACCCGTGCCCAGGCGCACTACGCCGCTGCCGCGCCGGGTGTCACCATGCTGGCGCCGGCCTCACAGGCCTGCATGCGCACCGCGTACGCGCTCTATGGCGGCATCCTCGACGAGGTGGCCGCGCAGGACTACGACGTCTTCGTCCGGCGGGCGCTGGTGCCGCAGCGGCGACGGATGGCGGTGGCCGCACGCGCCCTGCTCAGCTCGACCGGTACGCCGGTCACGATCCCCGGGCCGACGGTCCACCCGGCGGGCCGGTGACCGCGAGCACCGCGATCGTGCTTCTCACCCGCGACCTGCGGGTGCACGACCACCCGGCGCTGGCCACCACCTGTGCCGCCTTCGACCGGGTGGTGCCGTTGTATGTGCTCGACCCGGAGCTGGCCGGGCTGTCGGCCAACCGCATCCGGTTCCTGCACCAGGCCCTCGCTGACCTGCGCGCCGAGCTGCGCGACCGCGGTGGAGACCTGGTGGTGCGCCACGGCGACCCGGTGGCCGAGACGATTCGGCTGGCCGGCGAGGTCGACGCCACCGCCGTCGCGCTCTCCGCCGACGTCAGCCGCTACGCCCGCCGGCGGGAGCGGCGACTGCGCGCCGAGTGCGAGCGGCACCGGCTGCACCTACGACTGTTTCCCGGGCTCACCGTGGTGGAGCCGGGCGCGTTGCGGCCCGGTGGCGGCGGTGACCACTACCGGGTGTTCAGCCCGTACCACCGGGCCTGGGCGGCAAACCGGTGGCGCGAGGAGCTTGCCGCACCGCGCCGGGTGGCGCTGCCCGACGGCGTGAGCGTGGGCCAACTGCCGGCGCTGCCGACCGGGGACTCGCCGGACGCGGCGGTCGGCGGCGAGCGGGTCGCCCGGCAGCGGCTCACCGACTGGCTGCCCGACCTGGGCCGGTACGACGACCAGCACGATGACATGGCCGGCGACGACACCTCCCGGCTCAGCCCGTACCTGCGCTTCGGCTGCGTGTCCCCGCTGGCGGTGGCCAACCGTGCCGGCGACCGGTCCGGGCCGTTCGTCCGGCAGCTCTGCTGGCGGGACTTCTACTACCAGGTCACCGCCGCATTCCCGCAGATCTCGACCTCGGCGTACCGGCGGGGCGTCACCGAGCAGTGGCGCTACGACGATGACGCGTTGGCGGCCTGGACGGAAGGGCGGACCGGGATGCCGATCGTCGACGCCGGGATGCGACAGATGCGGACGCAGGGCTGGATGCACAACCGGGCCCGGCTGATCACCGCCGGCTACCTGACCAAGCACCTCGGGCAGGACTGGCGGCCCGGGGTGGCGGTGTTCTTCCGGTGGCTGCTGGACGGGGACGTGGCGAACAACTCCGGCAACTGGCAGTGGGTCGCCGGCACCGGCAACGACACCAAGCCGTACCGGGGGTTCAACCCCGTCCGGCAGGCCGAACGGTACGACCCGACCGGTGACTACGTGCGCCGGTGGGTGCCGGAGCTGGCGGGGGTGCAGGGCAAGGCCGTGCACCAACCGTGGCGACTGCCGGACCAACTCCGCAGCACCCTGGACTATCCACCGCCGCTCTCCGTGCCGGGCACCGACCCGGTCTGGATGCGCTGACCGGGCGGTTGGGTCAGAGCACCGAGTGCAGCACCTCGGCGAGCTCGTCGACCCGGTCGTGCTCGGCGAGCTGGGCGGTGGCGTACGCGAAGGTGTAGCCGCGCTCCGGGTCGGCCCACGCGCTGCTGCCGCCGAGGCCGCCCATACCCCAGCTGCCGTCGGGCTCCCACTGCATGCCCAGCGTCCACCGGGCCGTGCGGTCCAACACCAGGTCCGGCCCGTCGTACTGGACCCGGGTCGCCTCCGCCACCAACTCCGCGCTGAACAGCCGGACGCCGTCCAGGACACCACCGGCGAGCAGACCGGCGTAGAGCCGGGCCAGGCCGGACGCGGTGGCGTGCAGGTTGACCGCCGGCATCTCGACGCCCCGCCAGAGCGCACTGTTCAGCACGGCGAGATCCTGACCACCGGCCGGATTGCCCATCGCCCGTGCCCGCAGTGAGCCCGGCTCGCCGAGCGCCCGGGTCGGCCACTCCGGGTCGCCGTACCGCAGATCCGCGCAGCGCCGCTGGTCGGCATCGGCCAGCCCGAAGCCGAGATCCAGCCGCCAGGGACCGGCGATTTCCTCGGCCAGGAACCGGCCCACCGACCGCCCGTCGACCCGGCGGAGCACCTCGCCCACCAGGTGCCCGTACGTCCAGGCGTGCTCTCCGGCCACCGAGCCCGGCGCCCACTCGGGGTCGGCGGCGGCCAGGTCGCCGGTGAGCAGCGTCCAGTCGGCGATCGCGGTGGCCGGCCGGGGCACCGGGAAGGTCGGAAGCCCGGCGGTGTGCGACAACACCTGACGCACGGTGGCGGGGGTGCGGAACTCCGGCCAGTACCGGTCGACGGGCGCGTCGAGGTCGACCTTCTCCCGGTCGACGAGCGTCAACAGGCAGAGCGCGGCCACCGGCTTGCCGACCGAGTAGACGTTGACCAACGTCTCCGGCAGCCACGGCTCGCCGCTTGACCCGTCACTGGTCCGGGAGCCGCCGACCAGGTCGACGACGGGCTGCCCGTCGTACCAGATGGCCAGGCTGGCGCCGGTCTCCCGGCCGGAGGCGAGCAGGTCGTGGAAGCAGTCCCGGACCGGGGCGAAGCGTGGGTGCATCCCGCCACGGTAGGCGGGCCGGCCCGGTGAGCGCGCCGACTTTTCTCCGGCCCTGGTGGTCGGGGCGGTGGCGCTGGGGGATGCTGTTCCAGTGGCGGAGCCGGAGCTGGTGGATGTGGTCGTGGTCGGGCTCGGCGTCGGTGGCGAGGAGGTGGCCGGGCGGCTCGCCGAGGCCGGCCTGAGCGTCGTCGGCATCGAACGGGATCTGGTCGGCGGGGAGTGCCCGTACTGGGGCTGCATCCCGAGCAAGATGATGATCAGGGCGGCCAACGCGCTCGCCGAGGCCCGCCGGGTGAATGGGCTGGCCGGGACGGCGCAGGTCCAGCCGGACTGGGCGCCGGTGGCGAAGCGGATCCGCGAGGAGGCCACCGACACCTGGGACGACACGGTCGCGGTGGAGCGGTTCACCGGCAAGGGCGGCCGGTTCGTCCGGGGCAGCGGCCGGCTCGACGGCCCGGGCCGGGTCCGCGTCGGTGACCAGGTGTTCCAGGCCCGGCACGGAATCGTGCTGGGCACCGGCACCCGTCCGTCGGTGCCCCCGATCGACGGCCTGGCCGACACTCCGTACTGGACCAACCACCAGGCGATCGAGGTCGAGGAGCTGCCGGAGTCACTGCTGGTGCTCGGCGGCGGAGCGATCGGCCTGGAGTTGGCGCAGGTCTTCGCCCGCTTCGGGGTCCGGGTCACCGTGGTGGAGGCGCTGGACCGGGTGCTGGCCGTCGAGGAGCCGGAGGCGTCCGAGGTCGCCGCCGCGGCGCTGCGCGCCGACGGAGTGCAGATCCACACCGGGGTACGCGCCGAGCGGGTCGAGCACGACGGGACCCGATTCACCCTGCGGGGTGGCGGCGGGGCGCAGTTCACTGCCGACCGGCTGCTGGTGGTGACCGGGCGCAAGGCTCACCTGGACGAGCTGGGGTTGGACACGGTCGGCCTGGACGCCAGCCAGCGTTACCTGCCGGTCGACGACCGGTTGCACGTTTCCGACGACGTCTGGGCCGTCGGTGACGTGACGGGCGACGGCGCCTTCACCCACATCGCCATGTACCAGGCGGGGATCGTGGTGGCCGACATGCTGGCCCGCGCCCGGCAGGCGAAAGCGGGGGCGGACGCCAGCGGGACCTCCAGCGTGGTCGGCGGCGCGATGGGCGCGTCCAGCTCGCTGGCCGCCAGCGGGTCGAGCGGGTCGGCCGGCACCATCCCGCGTGCCGACTATCGCGCGCTGCCCCGGGTGACCTTCACCGATCCCGAGGTTGGCGCGGTCGGGCTCACCGAGCGGCAGGCCCGCGACCGCGGCATCAACGTGCAGGTTGGCTTCACCAAACTCGGCAGCTCGACCCGGGGCTGGATCCACCAGGTCGGCGACGAGGGTTTCATCAAGCTCATCGCGGACGCCGACCAAGGCGTGCTGATCGGTGCAACCTCGGTCGGCCCGGCCGGCGGTGAGGTGCTCTCCGCGCTGGTGGTGGCGGTGCACGCGGCGGTGCCGCTGAGTCAGCTCCGGCACATGATCTACGCCTACCCGACCTTCCACCGGGCCATCGAGGACGCGCTGCACAACCTGTCCTGACGGCCGCGCTGGCTCACCGCCACCATCACCTCCCATAGCGCCCCCGGTGCCTCGCGCCCGCGCCTCGCGCCTCGCGCCTCGCCCGCGCCGCGCCTGCGCCCCGCCCGCCCGCGCCCGCGCCCTGCGCCTCGCCCGCGCCCTGCGCCCCGCGCCTCGCCCGCGCTTCGCCCGCCCCCGTCCCGCTCCGCCCCGCTCGGCCCCGCCCGCCCTGAGAAGCGTTATGACTGTGAGGCATATGTATGCCACACAGTCATAACGCTCAACGGGGTGACCAGGCTCCATCCGGAGAAGCACGTCGGGCGTTGACGGGGCGCAGACGCCAGCAGCCACAGTTGCTTCGTGGCGATGCTCAGCGAGCCAACCCAGCTCGTGGACCAGTTGGCGGCCAGCCGGGCCATCTCGTCGGCCGGCGGTCACGTGTCGGAATGTCGGGCGCTGGGCAGAATGCGGCAGCGACCAAGCAAATGATTGGCAGTTTGCTGTTCATTTCTTTCATTGTGGTGACGTACGATTACGACCGTGACCAAGCGGTTGACTGAAGTTGCCAAGAAGGCGGGCGTCAGCGAGGCCACCGTCAGCCGGGTGCTCAACGGCCGTGACGGAGTCTCCGAGTCGACCCGGACTGCCGTGCTGACCGCGCTGGACGTGCTCGGTTACGAGCGGCCGACCAAACTGCGCGGCGAACGCGCCCGGCTGGTCGGGCTGGTGTTGCCCGAGTTGCAGAACCCGATCTTCCCGGCGCTGGCCGAGGTCGTCACCGGGACACTCGCCCAGCGTGGCTACACCCCGGCTCTCTGTGCCCGGACCATCGGTGGTGTGTCCGAGATGGACTACGTGGAGATGCTCCTCGACCACCAGGTCTCCGGGGTGATCTTCGCCGGTGGCTCGTACGCGCTCGCCGACGCCCGGCACGATCACTACCGCCGGCTGACCGATCGGGGTCTTCCGGTCGTTCTGGTCAACGCGGGTGTGGACGAGCTGGGTTTTCCCCGGGTCTCCACGGACGACGCGGTGGCGGTGGAGCAGGCGTACGGGCACCTGCGCTCCCTCGGGCACGAACGGATCGGGATGGTGCTCGGCCCGGAGGGACATGTGCCGTCCCGGCGCAAGCTGAACGCGATGATCCAGGCCGCGGGCTGGGGCGACGACGACGCTGAGTACGTCGAGCGCTCCAGCTTCTCCATGGAAGGGGCGCGGGTAGCCGCGACCAAACTGGTCGAGCGTGGCGTGACCGGCATCATCTGTGCCAGCGACGTACTGGCGCTGGGCACGATCCGTGCGGCCCGACGGCTGGGTCGCTCGGTGCCGACCGACGTGTCGGTGGTGGGCTTCGACGACTCCGCGTTCATGACGTGCACCGATCCGCCGTTGACCACCGTGCGGCAGCCGATCGAGACGATGGGGCAGGCGGCCGTGGACCTGCTGGTCACCCAGATCGAAGGTGCCGGCGTGCTGCACGACGAGTTGCTGTTCGAGCCCGAGTTGGTGGTACGCGGCTCGACCGCACCCGCTCCCCGCCGCTAAGGACCGCACCAAACGACGCTTCGGCCGTCGACCGCATCTCGCGGTCGGCGGCCGTTTTCGTCGTTGCTCACAGCGAGCGGCATCGACCTGTATGACTGAACCACCATAAGGGATCAAAAACCAACAATCCGGGCTGCTTTCACAGGCTTGCCAACATCTGCCGTAATCACGTCGTGTCCTTTCGGAACAGGGTCGATACCTTGCCGAAATGAGTCCTCCTCGCTACAGTGACTCCACTCACACCTGGCTCCGACGCAGCTACTGGGCGTCAGGTCGTATCACCGCAGATCAGCGAAGGTCATTGGAGTCACCCGTTCCCGAAGGGATGGACAGATGTCCGTACCGCAATACCGAAAGGCTGCGGCGGTTGCGCTCGTGGCCGGCCTGGGGTTCAGCCTCACGGCATGCTCCACGAAGAGCGACGACAAGGACACGAACGCCGCCGGCAAGGTCACCATCACGGTTGACTGCCAGCCGGTCGGCGCGCAGAAAGAGCTGTTGAAGAACTGGAACGACGACGTCGTTGAGTTCCAGCGGCTGAACCCGGACATCGCCATCAAGAGCGTGAGCGTCGGCGAGCAGTGCAACAACCCGCCGGACTTCACCGCCCGCCTCGCCGGCGGCACCGTGACCGACGTCTTCTACGGGTACATGACCGATCTCCAGCAGGTGCTCGACTCCGGTCAGGCGATGGACATCAGCCAGTACGCCAACAAGGACACGATCCCGACCTGGGACAGCGTCGACCCGGCACTCAAGGGGGTCTTCACCGACGGCGGCAAGCTCTACGCCGTTCCGGTGAAGAACTACTCGATGGGCCTGGTCTACAACAAGGTCCTCTTCCAGCAGGCCGGGCTCGACGTGAACAACCCGCCCAAGACCTGGCCAGAGGTCCGGGCCGCCGCCAAGAAGATCTCCGCGCTCGGCAACGGCATCGCCGGCTACTCGGAGTACAGCGCCGGCAACACCGGCGGCTGGCACTTCACCTCCCTGCTCTACTCACAGGGCGGCCAGGTGCTGACGACGGACGGCAAGAAGGCCGACTTCAACAACGCCATGGGTAAGCAGGTCCTGCAGAACCTCAAGGACATGCGGTACGGCGACAACAGCATGGGCGCCCGCCAGCTGCTGCAGTGGGGCGACCTGCTGACGAACGCCGGCGCGGGCAAGGTCGGCATGTTCATCGGAGCGCCGGACGCCACCCAGGCGATCGTCAGCCAGTTCCAGGGCAAGTTCCAGGACTGGGCGATGAGCCCGCTGCCCGGCCAGGACGGCGCGGCGAAGGGGACGCTCGGTGGTGGCGAGGGCTACTTCTTCAAGAAGGACCTCACTCCCGAGCAGGTCAAGGCCGGTCTGAAGTGGATCGCGTACCAGAAGCTGACCCCGGGCAAGGGCCAGTTCGACTACGCCCGGGCCAAGCCGCAGAACTACCCGGTGGGTCTGCCCCAGCCGCTGCTCTTCGCCAACGGCAGTGAGGTCCAGAAGCAGGAGCTCGAGCTGCGTAAGGCGAACGCGAACGTCGACACGGCGAACTTCGCGCTCTTCGAGGCGACCCCGGTCGCGATCAAGGGTGAACCGCGCAACGCGCAGGCGATCTACGCGGTGCTCGACGCCGCGGTGTCCGGTGTGCTGACCAACCCGAACTCGAACATCGACGCGCTGCTCAAGACCGCCGAGGAGAAGGTCAACCAGCTCCTCGCCGCCGAGAGCTGACCGATCGTGTGGGGGCCGGGACGCCGACCCGGCCCCCACATCATCCGCACCGCATCGTCGACGTCACCGACTCACCCAGGAGTTGCCTTGGCGATCACCACCGTCCCGGAGACCCCCAGGAAACCGGGCCGCCCGCCGTCGCCGTACTCGGCGAGGCCGCAGCGTGCGAGCCTCGGCCGCAAGGTACGGGACAACCTCACCGGTCACGCGTTCCTGGTCGGCGCGGTGCTCTGCTTCGTCGTCTTCTCCTGGTACCCGATGATCCGCGGCATCGTCATGAGTTTCCAGCGCACCCGGCGCGGCGAGACCACCTGGGTGGGCTGGGACAACTACTCGCGCATCATCGCCGACCCCAGCTTCTGGACGGCCTGGCAGAACACCTTCTACTTCACGGTGCTCGCGCTCGTCCTCGGGTACGTGGTGCCGTTCTTCGTGGCAGTGCTGCTCAACGAGTTCCGCCACGCCAAGGGGTACCTGCGGATCCTGGTCTACCTCCCGGTGATGCTGCCGCCGGCCTCGGCGCTGTTCCTCTTCAAGTTCTACGCGTACGACCCCAGCGAGGCTGGGCTCTTCAACGCGATCCTCAAGGCACTGCACCTGCCCACCTCGCAGTGGATGCAGTCGCCGGGGATGACCATGCCGGCGATGGTGGTCGCGTCCACCTGGATGAACATGGGCGGCGCGGTGCTGATCTACCTGGCGTCGTTGCAGAACATCCCCGGTGAGCTCTACGAGGCGGCCGAGCTGGACGGCGCCGGGATCTGGCGACGTATCCGCCACGTGACGATCCCGCAGACCCGGCTGATCCTCGCGCTCCTGGCGATGCTGCAGATCGTCGCCACGATGCAGCTCTTCATCGAGCCACTGATCCTCGCCAACGGTGCGGGCGCGGAGGACTCCGCGACCTCGGTGGCGTACCTCATCTATCAGCACGGGTTCTTCCAGAACGACCTCAACGGTGCCGCCGCACTGGGCGTGATCATGCTCGTGGTGCTGGCCGGCTTCTCCGCCGTGTACGTGCGGCTGACTGCGAAACAGGACTAGGACGGCGAGGAATGGCACAGGACTCCGGAACCCGGACCCTCATCTCTCATGCCCAGCTCAGCCGAGGGCGCGGCCGGGTCATCTACTGGACGCTGCTGGTCGTCGTCGTGGCGGGGTTCACGCTCGTCTTCCTCGGGCCGCTCTACTGGATGGCCACCGGCGCGCTCAAGTCCGGCCAGGAGATCGCGCAGACCCCACCCTCGCTGTTTCCGAAGGACCCCCAGCCGCAGAACTACATCGACGCCTGGAACAACCTGGCCCTCGCCAAGCTGCTGTTCAACACGTTCTACTACGCGACGGGCGCGGTGCTGTTCCAACTGGTCTTCGACACCGCCGCCGCGTACTCGTTGTCCAAGCTTCGGCCGATCTTCGGCAACGTCATCCTCGCCCTGATGCTGGGAACGCTGATGATTCCGGCGATGGTGCTCATCGTCCCGCAGTACGTGACCGTGATCGACCTGCCGATCGTGCACATCAACCTGCTCGACTCGCCCTTCGCCATCTGGTTGCCGCTGGTCGCCAACGCGTTCAACATCTTCCTGTTGAAGCGGTTCTTCGACTCGATTCCGGAGGAGTTGATGGCGGCGGCCCTCATGGACGGGGCGACGCCGCTGCGCACGCTCTGGTCGATCATCCTGCCGCTGTCGCGTCCCATCCTCGGCGTAGTCTCGATCTTCGCCGTGACAGCGGTCTGGAAGGACTTTCTCTGGCCGAAGCTGGTCATGCCGTCGCCCGAGACCCGGACGGTCAGCGTCGGCATCTACGCCTTCGCTGGTGGCACGCCGATGAACGTGGTGATCGCCGCGTCGGTCATCGCCGCGATCCCGACCGTCATCATCTTCCTGATCTTCCAACGGAACATCATGTCCGGTCTGACCACGGGCAGCATCAAGGGATAGCCACCACCGCATCCTTCCGCGCGGCGAACAAGGACCGTTCGCCCGAGACATATCTTCCTCCGGCGAACCCACCGACGTACTGACGCAGAAAGCAGGTGCTCGTGTCCACAGCTGACAGAAGTCCGTGGTGGCGTGGAGCCGTGATCTACCAGGTGTATCCCCGGAGCTTCGCCGACGGCAACGGCGACGGCATCGGTGACATCGCCGGCATCCGGTCGCGGTTGAACCACCTGTCCGCGCTCGGCGTCGACGCGATCTGGTTCAGTCCCTGGTATCCCTCCCCGATGGCGGACGCCGGCTACGACGTGTCCGACTACCGCGACATCGACCCGGTCTTCGGCACCCTGACCGAGGTGGAGGCGCTGATCGCGGAGGCGCACGCGCTGGGCATCCGGACCATCGTCGACGTGGTGCCCAACCACTGCTCCGACGCGCACCCGTGGTTCCAGGCCGCGCTCGCCGGCGGACCCGGCGCGCCCGAACGGGACCTGTTCTGGTTCCGACCCGGCCGCGGCCCGAACGGCGACGAGCGACCCACCGACTGGGTCGGTGAGTTCGGCGGGCCGACCTGGACCCGCACCACCAACCCGGACGGCACCCCCGGCGACTGGTACCTGCACCTGTTCGCCCCCCAACAGCCGGACCTCAACTGGGACCACCCCCGGGTGCGGGAGGAGTTCGAGGACATCCTGCGGTTCTGGTTCGACCGGGGTGTGGACGGCATCCGGATCGACTCGGCCGGGCTCCTGGTCAAGGACGGGACGCTACCCGAGGTCCGGGAGGACCAACCGCACCCGTTCCAAGACCTCGACGGGGTGCACGACATCTACCGGGGCTGGCGTCGGGTCGCCGACGAGTACGCCGACCGGGCGCTGATCGGTGAGGTGTGGTTGCCGGACCGGCAGCGGTTCGCCAACTACCTGCGCCCGGACGAGCTGCACGCCGCGTTCAACTTCGACTTCCTCGGCTGCGCCTGGGACGCCACGGCGCTGCGGGAGAGCATCGACGGGACGCTGAGCGCGCATGCGCCGGTCGGCGCGCCGGCCACCTGGGTGCTCTCGAACCACGACGTCACCCGGCACGTCACTCGCTACGGGCGGGCGGACACCAGGTTCAGCTTCGCCGCCAAGCGCGAGGGGACCCCCACCGATCTGGAGCTGGGCACCCGCCGGGCCCGGGCCGCCGCGCTGCTCTCGCTGTCGCTGCCCGGTGCCGCCTACGTCTATCAGGGCGAGGAGCTGGGCCTCTACGAGGTCGAGGACATCCCGTACGCGCTGCGTCAGGACCCGATGTGGGAACGTTCCGGCCGGATCGACCCCGGTCGCGACGGCTGCCGCGTGCCGCTGCCCTGGGCTGGTGACGAGCCGCCGTTCGAGTTCAGCCCTGCCGGTGCCGCATCGCCCTGGCTGCCGCAGCCGGCCGACTGGAAGGACCGGACAGCCCGTGCGCAGACCGGGGACTCGGCCTCGATGCTGGAGCTGTACCGGGCGGCGATCCAGGCTCGGCGGGCCGACCCGGCGCTCGGTGACGGCGAGTTGACCTGGCTGCCCGCCCCAGCCGGGGTGCTCGCGTTCAGCCGTGGCGGTGGCTTCAGCTGCCTGGTCAACCTCTCCGACACACCTGTTCCGTTGCCGGCCGACGGGGAGCTGCTACTGGCCAGCGGGCCACTCGACGACGGGCTGCTGCCGCCCGACACCGCAGTCTGGCTGCGTACCGCCGAATTGGCGAACGGGCCGCGCGCGACGGGCGGACCCGGCCTGACCTGACTCTGATCGCCGTGGTGCCGGCGGCCCGTCCCGGCCGCCGGCACCACGCACCCGAGAAGAAAGGAGGAACGAGGGGGGAACGCGCTACGCCGCACCGACACGGGGGGATCTGGCCTGCCTGACGAAAGGGAGAGCACAGCTCATGGCCAACCACACCACCGGCACCCCGCACCACCTTCGATACCCGACCCGGGCAGGGTTGGCCGCCATCGCCGCCACCCTGCTCGCCGCCACATCGCTGACCGCCCTCGCGGTCACCGGTACCGCAACCCCGGCCTCGGCGGCCGGGCTGTCCCCCTTCGACATCCCCGGCCGCGGCGCCACCGTCCCGTTCGTCGAGCAGGAGGCGGAGGAGGCCGCCCACAACGGCACGAAGATCGGCCCTGACCGGCACTACGGCACGCTGCCGTCGGAGGCATCCGGCCGGGAGGCCGTCACCCTCGACGCCGTCGGCGAGTACGTCGAGTTCACCCTCACCGCGCCGGCGAACGCGGTCACCTTCCGGTACAGCCTGCCGGACAGCCCGGCCGGCACCGGCCGGGACGCCGCCATCGACCTGCGGGCCAACGGGACGCTGCTGAGGTCGGTCCCGGTGACATCGAGGTACGGCTGGTACTACGGCGGTTACCCGTTCAACAACAACCCGGGCGACACCAACCCGCACCACTTCTACGACGAGACCCGGGCGATGTTCGGCGGTACCCAGCCTGCCGGCACGAAGATCCGGTTCCAGGTCTCCTCGACCGCCCAGTCGCCCTCGTTCACCATCGACCTGGCGGACTTCGAGCTGGTCGCACCGGCGATCACCAAGCCCGCCGGTGTGCTCGACGTGGTCACCGACTTCGGCGCGGACCCGAGCGGCGCGACCGACTCGACCGCGAAGTTCCAGGCGGCGGTCGACGCCGGGAAGGCCCAGGGCAGAGCGGTCTGGATCCCGACCGGGACCTTCACCCTCTGGGATCACGTGGTGGTCGACGGGGTGACCCTGCGTGGCGCCGGCCCCTGGTATTCGGTGCTCGGTGGCCGGCACCCCACCGAGCGGAACAAGTCCGTCGGCATCTACGGCAAGTACGTCCCCGGTGGCGGCTACACCGGCCCGGTCCGCCCGCACGAGGCGAACGGGCCGAGCCGCAACGTGACACTGCGGGACTTCGCCATCATCGGCGACATCCGTGAACGGATCGACGACGACCAGGTCAACGCCCTGGGCGGCGCGATGACCAACTCGGTGGTCGACAACCTCTGGTTGGAGAACACCAAGGTCGGGGCGTGGATGGACGGCCCGATGGACAACTTCACCATCCGCAACAGCCGGATCCTGGACCAGACCGCGGACGGGGTGAACTTCCACACCGGCGTGACCAACTCGACGGTGACGAACACGTTCGTCCGCAACACCGGCGACGACGCGTTGGCGATGTGGGCGCAGAGCGTGCCGAACGTCAACAACTCCTTCACCCACAACACCATCGGCGTGACCCTGCTGGCGAACCACCTGGTCAGCTACGGCGGGCGGGACATCAAGATCACCGACAACGTGACGGCCGACTCGCTCACCAACGGCGGTGGCATCCACGTCGCGAACCGCTACCCGGGCGTACAGGGCGCCACCGGGGTCCAGGGCACCTGGACGATCGCCCGGAACACGTTGATCCGTAACGGCAACTCGGACTACAACTGGAACTTCGGCGTCGGCGCGATCTGGTTCTCCGCCCTCAACGAGGCGTTCCAGAACCCCACCATCAACATCACCGACACCGACATCCTGGACAGCTCGTACGCGGCGCTGCACTGGATCGAGGGTCAGACCAACGGGATCAACCTCAACAACGTGCGGATCGACGGCGCCGGCACGTACGCGCTCCAGGTGCAGGCACCCAGCCAGGTGTCGTTCACCAACGTTCGCGCCACCAACATCGCGCAGAGCAACCCGATGCACAACTGCGTCGGCGGTGGTTTCCAGATCACCCAGGGCGCCGGCAACTCCGGCTGGTACACGCCGACCCCGTACTGCGGCCCGTGGCCGAACCCGCAGTGGGGTGGCGGACCCACCTCGCCGCCTCCGACCACGCCGCCGCCCACCACACCGCCTCCGACCACGCCGCCGCCCACCACTCCGCCCCCGACCAGCGGAAACCTGGCACTGAACCGGCCGGCGACCGCGACCAGCACCAACCAGAGCTACACGGCGGCCAACGTGGTGGACGGCAACGCGGCCAGCTACTGGGAGAGCGCCAACAACGCCTTCCCACAGTCAGTCACCATCGATTTGGGCTCGGCCCGGTCGGTTGACCGGGTGGTGCTCAAGCTGCCCGCCGGCTGGGAACGCCGTACCCAGACGTTGTCGGTGCTCGGTTCCACCGACAATTCGTCGTACGCCACGCTGGCGGCTTCCGCCGGTCGGGTCTTCGACCCCGGCACGGGCAACGCCGTGTCGATCGGGTTGCCCGCCGGTGACCGCCGCTACATCCGGGTGACCGTCGCCGGCAACACCGGCTGGCCGGCCGCGCAACTCTCCGAGGTCGAGGTGTACGGCGGCACGCCCACCACGCCGCCGCCGACCACGCCGCCACCCACCACGCCGCCGCCGACCACTCCACCCCCGACCACGCCGCCGCCCAGCGGCAACCTGGCGGCCGGGCGGCCGGTCACCGAGACCAGCCACTCCGACGTGTACGCCGCCCCCAATGCGGTGGACGGCAACCCGAACACCTACTGGGAGAGCGCCAACAACGCGTTCCCGCAGTCGCTGACCGTGGACCTGGGTGCCAACCGGTCGGTGTCCCGGGTCGTGCTGAAGCTCCCACCCTCATCGGCCTGGCAGACACGTACGCAGACGCTGTCGGTGCTCGGCTCCACCAACGGCTCGACGTTCACCACCCTGAAGGCGTCCGCCGGCTACACCTTCAACCCGTCCAGCGGCAACACGGTCACGGTGACCTTCGCGTCGACGAGTCAGCGGTACCTGCGGCTGACCGTCACCGGCAACAGCGGCTGGCCGGCCGGTCAGCTCAGCGAGTTCGAGATCTATTCCAGCTAGGCCGGATGCCCCCGCCCGCCCAGGGCGGGGGCGACCCGGTCCGGGCACTCCGGCGCAACGCAGCCCCGGTCGTCCGACCCCGTCCCCAACCCGCACCGTCCCCCACCTGTCGCGGAACGACGGGCGTACCCCTGCACCCGTCGCCGGGCAACGCACCCACACCCACCCCCGAAAGAGGTGTAGCGACCCCATGTCCAGAAACGGCACCAGACGAGGCACGCCGCCGACCGGCGCGCCCAATCCCGTCCCCGGCACCACCCGCACGGGCCACCGACGGCTGCTCGCCGGCGTGCTCGCCGGGATGCTCCTCGTCACCGCCCCGGTCGTCACCCCCGCGGCCAGCGCGGCACCGAAGGTGGACCCGTCCGCAGCCGCCGCACGTGTGGCCATGCTCGCCGGGCTCTCCGCCACGATGACCGCCAGCAGCTACAACCAGAACTACGTGGCGAGCAACGCCAACGACGGCAACGCGGACACCTACTGGGAGAGCGCCAACAACGCGTTCCCGCAGTGGATCCAGGCCGACCTGGGCGCCACGGTCAACGTCGACCGGGTGGTACTCAAACTGCCGCCCGCGTCGGCGTGGCAGACCCGCACCCAGACGCTGTCGGTGCTCGGCTCGACCAACGGCTCGTCCTTCACCACCCTGAAGGCGTCCGCCGGCTACACCTTCGACCCGGCCACCGGCAACACCGCGACCGTCAGCTTCACTGCCGCGAGCACCCGCTACGTGCGGGTGCAGGTCACCGGCAACAGCGGTTGGCCCGCCGCGCAGTTCTCCGAGGTCGAGGTCTACGGCGCCGTCGGCAGCCCCGACACCCAGGCTCCCAGCGTCCCCGGCAACCTGGCGTACACCCAGCCGGCCGCTGGGCAGATCCGGCTCACCTGGTCGGCGTCCACCGACAACGTCGGAGTGACCGGGTACGACGTCTACGCCAACGGCGCGCTGCGCGGCAGCGTCAACGGCTCGACGCTGACGTACACCGACAGCCAGCCCGACAGCGCCACGGTCTCGTACTCCGTACGGGCCAAGGACGCGGCCGGCAACCAGTCGGCCAACAGCAACACGGTGACCCGGACCGGCACCGGCAACCCGCCGGTTGGCACCAACCTGGCGGTCGGCAAGCCGATCAGCGCGTCCGGGTTCGTGCACACGTTCGTGGCCACCAACGCCAACGACAACAACGTGGCCACCTACTGGGAGGGCAACGGCAACCCGAGCACGCTGACCGTGCAGCTCGGCGCGAACGCCAGCCTCAGCCAGGTCGTGCTGAAGCTGAACCCGGACTCGGCCTGGGGTGCGCGTACGCAGAACATCACCGTGCTCGGCCGCGACCAGGGCTCCTCGACCTTCACCACCCTGGTCGGCGCGGCGAACTACACCTTCAACCCGGGCAGCGGCAACACGGTGACCATTCCGGTCTCCGGTGCGGCGGCCGACGTGCGGCTCTCGATCGCCTCGAACACCGGCGCCCCGGCCGGACAGGTGGCCGAGTTCCAGGTCTTCGGCACCCCGGCACCGAACCCGGACCTGACCGTGACCGGCATGTCGTTCAGCCCGTCCGCGCCCGTGGAGACCAGCACCATCACGCTCTCCGCGACCGTGCGCAACGCGGGCTCGGCGGCGTCCGGTGCCACGAACGTCAACTTCTACCTGGGCTCCACCCGGGTCGGCACCGCGTCGGTCGGCGGCCTCGCGGCCGGCGCCTCGACCACGGTCAGCGCCAGCATCGGCACGCGTGACTCGGGCAGCTACCCGCTCAGCGCGAAGGTCGACGAGTCGAACACCGTCGTCGAGCAGGACGACACCAACAACAGCTACACCAACCCCAGCCCGCTCGTGGTTGGCGCTATCGCCAGCTCCGACCTGGTCGCCTCCGCGGTCGACTGGTCACCGGGCAACCCGCCGCCCGGCAGCACGGTCACCTTCTCCGTGTCGATCCGCAACGCCGGCAATCAGGCGTCCGCGTCCGGCGCGCACGGCATCACCCTGACCGTCCTCAACGAGTCCGGCACCGTGGTCCGTACCCTGACCGGCTCGTACTCCGGCGTGATCAACGCGGGGGCGACGGTCGGCCCGATCAGCCTGGGCACCTGGACCGCCGCGAACGGCAAGTACACCGTCCGGGTGGTGCTCGCCGTCGACGGCAACGAGCTGCCGGTCAAGCAGACCAACAACACCAGTGACCGCCCGCTCTTCGTGGGGCGCGGCGCCAACCTCGGCTACGACATGTACGAGGCGGAGGACGGCACGACCGGCGGTGGCGCCGGACAGGTCGGGCCCAACCGGGACATCGGTAATCTTGGCGGCGAGGCGTCCGGACGTCGGGCGGTGACCCTGAACAGCACCGGCTCGTACGTCGAGTGGACCACCCGGGCGGCGACCAACACCCTGGTCACCCGCTTCTCCATCCCCGACTCGCCGGGCGGCGGAGGCATCGACTCGACGTTGAACATCTACGTCAACGGCACCCTGCACAAGCCGATCAACCTGACCTCCAAGCACATCTGGCTCTACGGTGCGGAGGCCGGCCCGAGTGACTCGCCGAGCGCCGGCCCGCCTCGCCACCTGTACGACGAGGCGAACGTCATGTTGAACTCGACCATCCCGGCCGGCAGCAGGATCCGACTACAGAAGGACCCGGCCAACACCACCACGTACGCGATCGACTTCATCAACCTGGAGTTGGTCGCACCGCGGGCCAACCCGGACCCGGCCCGATACCGGGTGCCGACCGGCTTCAGCCACCAGGACGTCCAGAACGCGTTGGACGCCGTGCGGATGGACACCACCGGCAACCTGATCGGTGTCTACCTGCCGGCCGGCACCTACGAGACCGCGCAGAAGCTTCAGGTGTACGGAAAGCCGATCACGGTGGTCGGCGCGGGCATGTGGTACACCCGCTTCCAGACGCCGACCAACCAGCAGAACACTGACGCGGGCTTCCGGGTGGAGTCCTCGGCCAGCGGGTCGACCTTCTCGCACCTGGCCTTCTTCGGCAACTACACCAACCGCATCGACGGGCCGGGCAAGGTCTGGGGTGAGCTGAAGGACGTCGACAACATGACCCTGGACAGTGTCTGGGTCGAGCACACCGTCTGCGCGTACTGGGGTGTGAGCGTCAGCGGGCTGACCATCCGCAACAGCCGCTTCCGGAACACCTTCGCCGACGGTGTGAACCTGACCAACGGCAGCACCAACAACCTGGTCACGAACACCGAGGGGCGGTCGAACGGCGATGACGCGTTCGCCCTCTTCTCGGCCACCGACCAGGGCGCCTCGACCTCCAACCACGGCAACGTGTTCGAGAACCTGTCGGCCACGCTGACCTGGCGGGCGGCCGGGCTGGCCGTCTACGGCGGCTACGACAACGTGTTCCGCAACCTGTACATCGCGGACATGCTGACGTACTCGGGGATCACCATCAGTTCGCTGGACTTCGGCTATCCGTTCATCGGGTTCGGGGCCAGCCCGCCGACCCAGTTCCAGAACATCTCGCTGATCCGGGCCGGCGGGCACTTCTGGGGATCGCAGACATTCCCCGCGATCTGGGTCTTCTCGGCCTCGAAGGAGTTCCGCGGCATCCGGGTGTCCGACGTGGACATCGTCGATCCGACGTACACCGGGATCATGTTCCAGACCAAGTACAACGGATCCCAGCCGGAGAACCCGATCACCGACACGGTCTTCACCAACGTCTCGATCAGCGGCGTCCGTAAGAGCGGTGACGCGTTCGACGCGAAGTCGGGCTACGCGATCTGGGCCAACGAGATGCCGGAACCCGGCCAGGGCCCGGCGGTCGGCTCGGTCACCTTCAACAACCTGCGGCTGACCAACAACTACCAGGACATCCGCAACACCACGACAACCTTCACCATCAACCGCAACTGATCTGGCCCGCACCAGGTGCCGCCGGGAGGTTCACCCTCCCGGCGGCATCGTGCCGTGCCGACCCTCGCCGGCGGCGAACCGGGACGCTCCGGCAGCCGTGTCGGTGGCCAGCGAGTTCATCCCGTACGCCAACTCGGTCGCCAGCGCCTCCGACTCGGGCCGCCCGGCGCCGGCCAGCACCGCCGCCCGATCGTTGCGCAGGCAGGTCTGCGGGTGCCGGGCGATCTCCGCCGCCAACTCCTCGGCCGCGGTCCGCGCCTGGCCGGGTGGCACCAACCGATTGACCAACCCCATCGCGTACGCCTCATCGGCCGGCACCGGGCGGCCCGTGAGGATCAGGTCCATCGCCCGGCTCTCGCCGATCAACCGGGGCAGCCGGACGGTGCCACCGTCGATCAGCGGCACTCCCCAGCGACGGCAGAACACCCCGAGCGTCGCGTCGGACTCGGCGACCCGCAGGTCGCACCAGAGCGCCAACTCCAGCCCGCCCGCCACCGCGTACCCGGAGATCGCCGCGATCACGGGTTTGCTGAGCGCCATCCGGGTCGGACCCATCGGGCCATCTCCCTCGGGCTCGACCCGGTTGCCGCTCGGTGTCCCGATCGCCTTGAGGTCGGCTCCCGCGCAGAAGGTGCCACCGGCCCCCCAGAGCACGGCCACCGCCGCGTCCGGGTCGGCCTCGAAGGCGCGGAAGGCGTCCGCCAGCGCCCGGGCGGTTGGCCCGTCAACGGCGTTCCGAGCAGCCCTCCGATCCAACACCACGGTAGTGACGGCACCGACCCGTTCCACCCACACACCCATCACGTCAGCATGCTCGCCGAGCCCCGCCACCCACAATCCCCGTCGATCTTGCACTTTCATTCGCCAGTATGAGGCTTTTGTCAGGTCTTGTCGGGGCAGGAAGTGCAAGATCAAAGGGGCATGATCACGTTGCGCTACAGGTTTGTCACCCTTGGTCGGTTTGCGACCTCGTTTGCCGGGAAGTCGGTACTCGTGCGAGAACTTCTGACGAAAGTTGAGCAGGCATCCAGCCTCGACCGGACCGGTGACCGCTTGCAGCGCGCGGTCCTGAGCACGCTGCGTCCGCGGCGGCTGCGGGACCTGCTGCACGGGGTGACCCTGGGGCATCCCCTGCACCCGGCGATGGTGCAGGTGCCAGTGGGTGCCTGGATCAGCGCTGCCGTGCTGGACCTGATGCCGGGGCAACGCCGGCCCGCCACCATGCTGGTCGGCCTGGGCACCGTCAGCGCGGTGCCGGCGGCCATCGCGGGGCTGAACGACTGGGCGGCACTCGCGCGGGACCAGCGCCGGGTCGGCCTGGTGCACGCCGCCGCCAACACCGTCGGCATGACGCTCTACGCCGGCTCGCTGGCCGCACGGCTCTCCGGTCGGCACGGCGTCGGCCGGGCACTCGGGTTTATCGGGCTCTCCGCCGTGAGCCTCGGGGCGTACATCGGGGGTCACCTCGCGTACAAGCAGGGGGCGCAGGTCAACCAGAGCGTCTCCGAGCTGCACCGGATGACCGACGGCTGGCACTCGCTGGTCGACATGGCGACGCTGCCGCAACGCACCCTGATCACCCGAGAGGTGGACGACGACATCTCGGTGATCCTCTACCGGCACGATGACGAGGTCACCGTGATGTTGGAGCGTTGCCCGCACCAGAGCGGGCCACTCGGCCAGGGTGAGGTCCAAGAGATCGACGGTCACGCCTGCGTGGTCTGCCCGTGGCACGGCAGCGCGTTCCGACTCAACGGCGGCGAGGTCGTGCAGGGCCCGTCCGGCAACGACCAACAGATCCTGCCGACCCGGATCCAAAACGGAGTGCTCCAGACCCGCCTGCCCTGACAGCCACGACCGTGGCGGCACCCTGACAGTCGCGCAGTCGCGCAGTCGCGCAGTCGCGCAGTCGCGCAGTCGCGCAGTCGCGCAGTCGCGCAGTCGCGCAGTCGCGCAGTCGCGCAGTCGCGCAGTCGCG